>CAZQJR010000134.1:0-5085 GCA_964592825.1 uncultured archaeon
AGAGGCATAGCGGCGGTTGTAGGATGTTCAAACTTGGTGAGCGGAGGGCACGACGTTCTGATAAGGGATCTGACCAAGGAACTGCTTAAGAGAGATGTCCTCGTGTGGACGGCTGGATGCACTGCTTACGCTCTGCAGGGATTGGGCTTCATGAGCGAGGAGGGGTTAGAGTTCGCTGGTGAGGGGCTTAAGGAGGTCTGCGAGGAGCTCAACCTTCCACCTGTGTGGGACTTCGGGATATGCATGAGTGTTGCGAGAATCGTGAGCGTGGCGGAGATGCTGGCAGAAAAGCTCGGTGTTGATCTGCCCGACCTGCCCGTTGCCGTCTCAGCCCCGCAGTGGCTGGAGGAGCAGGCTTTGGGAGATGGAGCTTTCGCTCTGGCGAGCGGATTCCTGCTACACGTCTGCCCGGATCCATTCGTGAGCGGATCCAAGCTGGTAACGAACGTGCTTACGGAGGAACTGCCAAAGCTTACCGGGGGAAGGTTGCTCGTCGAGTGCGATGCCGAAAGGGCTGCGGATGCGATGGTGAGGCATATAGATGACAAGCGTAGGAACCTACACATTTAGCTACACAAAAATCTCTTATATTTTCCTATATACTCTTTTTGTTGAATTTTTCTTAGGTGATGTCGATGGACTGGATGAGCTATCCGGCATTCAGCGATAGGGTTCTTTCGATGATAGGCATCGAGATACACTGGATAATCCTCCAATACGTTTTGGGTCTCCCCCTTCTCGCGGTCATAGCGGAGATCGTTTGGTTAAAAACGAGGGACGAGAGATGGCTTAAGATTGCGAAGACCCTCGCAAAGGGATTCGTGATGGTTTTCGCCGTCGGAGCGGCGATGGGAACAGCTGCGGAGTTCGGACTAATCCTTCTCTGGCCGAATCTAACTGAGATGGCGGGGAAATACATATACTTCCCTCTCTACGCTGAGGTCTTCGCGTTCCTGATGGAGGTCGTGTTCGTCTACATGTACTACTACGCTTGGGACAGGTTGCCCGCGAAAGCCCACGTCCTCGTCGGCGTTCTGGCCTTAACCGGTGCTTGGTTCTCCGCAGCGATGATCGTAAGCGTTAACGCCTACATGCAAGCCCCCACCGGGATAATGCTCGGAAGCTACGCCCAGCACTACCCTAAGCTCAAGCTCTTCGTTCCCGACGAAATTGTTAAGGCTCTGAACGTCTCTGCGCTTCAGGCTCTGGGAATGGACGTGCTGGGGAAGACGGGGGACAGCGTGATCGTTGCAATGCCCTGCTCGATAGTATCCAAGATAGTTGCAGACGCCTACGCGGGTAAAACGATAGCGAACAGCGTTCTCTGGAACGTAATCAACTCAGAGGCCAAAGCCAAGCTCGCCAACGTTCCCGTGAAGGTGGTTCTCAACGAGATCCTCGTCGATACCGTAAGGCACGAGGGCGTTTACACCATAACCTTCCAGTCCCCGGTTTTCTTTCCGTCCGTGATCCACGCGATAGGATCGGGAATCGTCGTCTCCTCATTCACCGCCATGGCCTTCTACGCATACGCTTACTGCAGGAGGAGAAGGGAAGTGGCCGAGCTCGGATACAGATACGCCCTCGTCTTCTCCTTGGTGTCCATAGCCTTTCAGGGGCTCGTCGCCGGACACGAGATGGGAGTTGCGATGGCCGAATGGAATAGGGAGAAGTTCTCAGCTATCCTGCACGGCTCCCCGGAGTTTCTGAAGAAGTTGGAGGAGACGCTCGCCGGAGTCAAGGCTGTGAGTTACGCGAGCGTTCCAGAATGGCTCAGACCTCCGACGATCGTCCACGAGCTCTACTACGTGAAGATGGGTCTCGCGATCCTCTTGGGACTTTCCGCCCTCCTACTGGCGTATTTCACGTTCTTAAGGAAGAGAGAGATCTGCTCTCCAGCGTTGCTCGGGCTTCCGGTAATAGCCCAAGTCGTGAGCTTCTTGGGATGGGCGGTGAGGGAGATAGGAAGAAAGCCTTGGACGGTTTACGGTATCATGGACGTCAAAACCGCACACACGATCAACCCTCCACCCCCAGCGATCGCGGTGGCTATAGAGCTCTACTTCGTAGCCCTTCTCATCACCCTGTGCTACGGAGTTTACAGATTCCTATGGAGGTGTGAGGGATGCTGACCGTGTTGGTCGTTCTGATATTCGGCCTCCACGTCGTTCTCGCCAACTTGGGAATCGGACTTTCGACGGTAATCCCTCCGATGAAGAGGAAGGCGGAAAGAGAGGGTGACGAGAGGTTGCTCAGAAAGGCGAGAAGGCTCATGAGGTTCTACGCCTCCACCTACGGACTTGCGGGGGTGTTCGGAACAGCATTCACGGTGTTCCTGCTGAGCTTCTATCCCGACTTCATCGGATTGGCAGGAAACATAGCGTTCACGCCCTTCGCCCTATCCGTCCTTCTCATAGCCCTCCACTTCCTCTGCATAGTCCTTTACTGGTACGGATGGGACAGGTTCGATTCCGGCACACACTTCGCAATAGGCGTTTTGATGGCGGTATCCGCGGTGCTCATCCCGCTCGGGTTCAGGGCGATATTCGGTTTTCTGAACGCCCCGCTGGGACTGGAGCTTCAGCCGAAGCTTCACCTCGATACGTTGAAGGCTCTGGCGAATCCGACCTTCTTGGCGTTATATCCGAAGAGCGTTCTCGCCGCCTTCACCCTGACTTTCATAATCCTCGCATACGACGACAGGACGTTCGCCAAGTTGGCACTCGTAACCCTAACCCTCACGGCGGTGCTCGGGATAGCTTACGCGATCACTTTGAGGGATCTGGCGTTCTACAAGTTCCAGAACGCGATTTCGAGCCCCATATTCTTCGCAAAGATGTTTTTCGTCGCCGGACAGTTCGTGGCGCTCGGAGTATATCTGATAAGAAACGACAGAACGGCCATAGTAACCGCCGGAGCGTTTTCTCTGACCACCGTGTTTCTGGGTGAGATCCTGAACGCCCTAAGCCAATACCCTTATCTCATAGCCAACACCTCTATGCTGCCGGAAGGTGTTAAGGCTGCGTTGATGCCGATCATCGACCTATCCCGTCCGAATCCGCTAACGTCGGGTCTGACTCCGATCACCCTCGCCTTCCTAATCCCCCTGCTGATGGCCTCGGCTCTCTTGATACACTTGGTCACTTCAGAACCTTCCCCGTCATCTCGAACCAGATGACCAGATCGAGCCGGGCGAGGTCTTTTCCAAATTTTTTCAAAGTCTCTTCCGCACCCTCGTAGGACTTGACCTCGTATCCCTTCCCCTCCAACCACCTTCTAACGTGTCTGTCAACTATCGCAACGTCCCTCCTTCCCACGTTTCTCAGAAAGTGGCTCGCCTCCTTCATCCCCAAACCCTTGACGTTTTTTACGAGCAACCTCCTCGCATCCCTGCTGCTCATCCTCAAAGCTCTCTCGACCACGTCGAATCTTTCCATAGCCGAACGAACGTATTCTGCCTTTCTGCCGTAGAACCTAACGCCCGCGTTCTTCATCAACTCCCTTATCTCCCCAACCTCAAGCTCGAAAACGTTCTTCCCTTCCAGCGACTTCTGAAACCTCAACCCGGCCAAAGCGGATGAATTGGCCGTCGATATGCAGAAGGCCAGTTCGGTCGCCAAGTTCGCCTCGATCTTCAGGTCGAGGAAGGGAGAGAAGTCGAACGTTACCTCCCCCTCCCTTCCGAGGATTTCGAACTCCTTCAACCTCCTTTCGATTATCGCATCGATGTCCATAAATATCGTCCCGACGATCCGACGGTATGATCCTAATAGATTACGGAAGGTGCGACTCCTGCGGGGAGTGCGTAAGGGCTTGTCCGGCCGGCGTTTTCGAGATATTCGAGGAGGAGGTCGTCGTTGCGAACCCTCAGGATTGTATGGTCTGTTGCCACTGCGTTGAGGTGTGTCCGAAAGGAGCGATCAGGGTTGAGGGTTGTTGAACTTGAGCCTCAACTTCATTAGATCCTCCCTTATCTCGAAGTCGAATCCCATGTTCCTGAACACCTCCTCCAAGAACATCTTAACGAACTTCTTGGTTGCTTCGTGGTTCAGAACGAGAGTCCACTCCCCGTTCTTCTCGTTTATCCTGAAGAAGTTACAAGCTTCGAGCCTCTCGAGAATGTACTTCGCGTCCTTTCCCGCAAATTCCTCAGCGTGAGCCTTGGCTATCTCCCTGTGTATCTTCCAGAACTCCTCCTTGTCGGGATGGGTCTCTATGAACTTCAAAAACGCCACCCAGTGATCTATGTCGAGTATGACGTGCTCTCCCTCCCCCAAAAGCTCGACGTACATCCTGATCTTGTTCCTATCGTGATCCTCAAGATCCATGTGGTCGTGATAGAATCTCAAAGCTCTTCTTATCAATTCGCTTTGTGAGTCCTTAAACTTCTCCTTTAGCTCGTTGAAAATTTCATAACTTTCACCATCCAACGCAACGGTGATCCTGATCGGATTTCTCATGCTCGAAGCTACCCCCGTCGATTTAAAAAATTTTGCGACTGATTCGTAAATTTTGTGAAAAATTATCAGAAATTAAGCGGAAATATTAAAAATTTTTTTAAAAAATTCGGTGACGTGATACGTTGGGTGGTGCAATGCGGAACGGAGAATCCGATTAGGGTCGCTCGCAATACTGCTGGCGTTAACCACGAGCGGTTGGATCGGAGACGCCAACGGTGCCACAAGGAGGCAGTCTGGAACTCTGTCTATGGTGAAATAGTAACTTCAACTTTCGCCCAACCGTCTCAGGGAAACAGAGCGAACTCGGTAGGTTCTATTCAGTCCCGGCAGGAGATTGCCAAGGCTCCCGCAGAGGAATTCGAGGGATAGCTAAGAAGACTTGCAACTTATTCAGGATAAACGAAAAAGAACGGGGAATGGACGTTGATACTCGTCAACGAGTTAGGATATTTCTGCAGGATGTTTTGGAGGGGGCTAAAATAAAGGAGGATCTAACCAAGCTGAGGCTTAAGGTCGAGAAAAGCGTTCAGTAGTTTTTCACAGTTTTCGAGCGCGTTCGGGTAATATTTTTCCGTGTCCTCGAGGATCCTCTTTTTGGTCTCCTCGTCGAGCTCTTCCCTCTCAA
>CAZQJR010000135.1:0-3557 GCA_964592825.1 uncultured archaeon
TTGGGATGCGGTTCTGAGCTTTCTCCTTATCGGAGCAATCTCGTGCATGTGTAGAACGAGCCTATCGTCCACGAACCTATCGTATCCGAACGCCCTTCTTATGAACTCCGCGTGAAGCTTGTCCTTAACGTAAACGAGAACGCTCCCGCCGACGTCGCACATCTCCAAGATTATGGGTATCCTGAACTTTCCCCAATCCTCCTCGTCCACGTATCGGGCTATGAACTCGAGCTCTCTCCTCTCTATCAAATACTCGTTCCCGTCCCTCGCCACTATCGTCGGATATCTCTCCTTAAGCATCTCGGCCAAAGTCCTGCTCTTCCTCGGCAAATGCTTGTTAACTGCCTCTATCATCTTCGCCAAAGCCCTTTCGGAGATCTCCATCACCACACCACCCTCAACCTCAACCTTCCCGACTCGACTCCAAACGAATCCGCAAAGCTGCCGTTCCTAACGCTAAGTTCAAGAGTTCCGAAGCTACCTATCAAGGCCAAAGGCTCTCCAACTCCGACGTCGGAGTAAGTTCTGACCAAAGGAACGTAGATGTCGCGAACGTAAAAACCTTTTGCACCCTCCACCTCCTCTCCCCTCAAGTTCGTGACCACGTTCCCAAATTCGTCCACGTAGACGACTCTGCATTCGATTTCCTCTCCGTCGATTCTGTAATCGTAAAGCTCGAGCTTCACCATGTCGTCGCAAGGCTCCGCTATCTCCTCTATCCTCCCCAACAGTGCGAAGGCCGAGGCGGGAGCGAAAACGTCCCTACCGTGGAAGGTTGAGGACAGAGTTCCAGTCAGTTCGGAAGTCCTATGCTCGTCAACGCACCAGATCCTCCTAATTCCATTCTCCCTCGCAGAGGGATAGAGTATACCGTTGTCCGGGCCTACGAAGACGTGATCTCTACACTCGACGACGAGAGCTTTCCTATCCCCTCCGACCCCCGGATCCACGACGGCGACGTGAACGGCTTCGGGGAAAAATCTGTAAGCGTGGTAGAGGAGGAAGGCGCCCTGAAACACGTTCTGAGGTTCGACGGAGTGAGTTACGTCGATCACGGTGGCGTTCGGGCAGATCTTGAGTATAACCCCCTTCATCACTCCCGGGTAGTAATCGCCGAAGTCCGTCATCAAAGTCACGATCCTCATGGGGTCGATTTTTCGTAAAAAACGTTAAATAATTATCCGTCGAAAAACGAACGTATATGAAGCAACGTTTCGTTCTCGACACCACCGCGATCACCGACGCTGGGTTGAGGGAGAAGGAGGGTTACGCATCGCTCTGCGAATCCGCTCAGGAGATACTGGATTTGATCGCCAAGGCGAGGTTGAAGCTGAACATAAGCTGCTACATCCCCTATCCCACCGTTTATACCGAGCTCGTCAGTTTTCTTAAGAGGCACAAGTGCGACGAGGAAGTTTTCGTAAAGCTCGACACTTGGCTCGTGAAGAAGACGCCGAACAGGTACGAGGTTAAGATCCCCGCGATGATATTTTACGAGTACGTTTCCACCATGAGGCAGAAGATAAACAAGGGTAGGAAGATAGCGGAGGAGTTCATATGGGAAAGTTCGGCGATAGCGGTCAAGTATGCGGAAAATAGGGAGGAGCTCGAGAAGGAGATAGGGAGTTTGATAAGCAAGTTCAGGGACAAGTACAGGAACGCTCTGAGGCAGGGAATCTTAGACAGCGCACCGGATTTGGACGTTCTCCTCCTCGCCAAGGAGCTCGAGGCCGGGGTGGTTAGCAGCGATCAGGGAATAAGGAAGTGGAGCGAGAGGCTTGGATTGAGGTTCGTCGAGGCATCGAAGTTTCCGAGGATGCTCAAGGAGTATCTCGCCCTCATGGAGGAGAAGAAGGTGGAAGAGGAGGAGTTACTGGTTTAAGACCCTCTTTTCCACCTCGTCTATGTACCCGCGTACGTCTATTCCGAACTCCTTCGCGACGAGCAGAGCCACGACCTCCACGCTCAGCAAATTACCGAGTTCCTCCTGTCTTTTGTTTATCATGGCCACGACCTCCTCGAAGCTCTTCCCCGTTTTCTCCGCTATCTCCTGAACTATCCTATCGAAGACGCCCTTTTCTTCGAATTTCGGATGGAGTTCTTCATCACCCACGAGCCATCCCCTCTCTATCGCCAGATCAACGACCCTCTTCGCCTCCTCCGGGGAAAACAGACCCAAATCGAATGCGAGCGTCATGACGAGCTCCGGCTTCTTCATAGATTCCTTCCCCTTGCTTTTGAAGGCCGAGATTATAGCCTCTCTCATACCCATCACCGCCATCCGAACCTCGCCCATATGTTGCACGTTCCTTCGAAGCTTACCATACACGGCCCCACGGGGTTCTTGGGTGTGCAGGCCTTCATGAACAGAGGACAGTCCTTCGGATCGATCAGTCCCCTAAGGAGCTCCCCGCACCTGCAAGCCCTCTTTCTAACATCCTCCCTCGGAACGAAGTCCTCGAAAACGTCCTCGAAAAACTTCGTAGCGTCGAAATCCTCGAACTCCTTCCTTATAGCTCCCCCCGACCCAGGAACGACGCCCAAACCCCTCCACTCCCAGTCTTCCTTTTCGAACACCCTCTCCATGACCTCCTGAGCCTTCACGTTACCTTCGTAGCGAACGGCTCTCGTGTATTCGTTTTTGACTCCCGTTTCGCCCTTCTTTATCATTCTGATAAGCATAAGAAGGGAGAGCAAAACGTCCTCCGGCTCGAAACCGGATATGACCTGCGGAAACCTTATGTGCTCGTACGCCTTAACTCCCACGATCGTCGATACGTGTCCGGGATTTATGAAACCGTCGATTTTAACGTCTCCGAGCGATAGCAGGTGTTCCATCGCCGGAACGAAGAACCTGTGCGCGGAAAAAACGTAGAAGTTCTCCACGCCGTCGAGCACGGCCAAGGCTGTGGAGGGCATCGTGGTTTCGAAACCGATTGCGAAGTGAACTACAGGTTTATCGATTTCTCGAGCTATTTCGAGGGCGTCGAACACGCTGTAAACGATCCTGACGTCGTAACCCTTGGATCTGTAGTAGAAGAGCGACCTTCCCTCGAAGGGTACCCTCGCCATGTCCCCGAACGTCGTAAGCACGACGTTCTTTCTCTCTATTAGGTGAAAGACCTTCTGCAGATCCACGTCGGGAGTTATGCAAACCGGACATCCCGGCCCGCTTACGAGCTTGAGGTTCTCTGGAAGCAGGCTCCTGAGGTTGTATCTCGTTACAGTATCCTCGTGAGTTCCGCAGAGGTGCATTATCTTTATCGGCCTGAAATCCCTCATTTCCTCGGCGATCATCTTGGATAGCTTGGATATAAGCTCTCTCCTATCCACTCTCCAACGTCCCGGGGCTGAATATAAAACGGTAACGGATCAACTTTTTTACACCCGCGGGGGGAATTCAAAACGTGATCGGAGATTACGTAATACTCACCGAAGTTCTGAGGAAGTCGGAGGAGATAAAGCCGACGCAGCATGCGAAGAGGATGGTGTTCGAGAAGTACGGGATACTCGGCACCAACGCGGACAGAAGGCTTACAGCGATGTATTACAGGATA
>CAZQJR010000136.1:0-1996 GCA_964592825.1 uncultured archaeon
CGCCGATGAGGAACTTGCCCTTCCCTGAACCGTGATGAGAACCCAGGGTGCCGAGGCAAAAACCTTTTATTTAGCGTAGTCGAATTGAAAACGCCCGATGAAGAAAAAACAGTTCTGAAGAGTGATGAATTTGCCGATTGCCGAGGGTCAGTGCTGGAACTTTTCTTCATCAAATCGGTTACGGCCGCACTCATCATCCCCGTTAATAAAAAAACGAATGTGTTTTATAATCTTTCACCGAGAGATCTCCGATGATAGACGGTTTGCCCACGCTCGACGATGTCGATTACGAGGGCAAAAGCGTCCTGCTCAGGCTCGATATAAACGCTCCGATAATCGATTCCACCATTCTCGACACCACCCGTTTCGAAAGTCACGTCCCGACCCTGAGGGATTTGGAGAACTCCAAAGTGGTTATTCTCGCTCACCAAAGCAGACCAGGTAAGAAGGATTTCACGACCCTCGAAAGCCACGCTAAGGTTCTATCCGGTCTGATCGGGAAACCGGTCGAATACATGGACGAAATATTCAGCGGTAGGGTGGTGGAGAGGATAAAGAGGATGAAGGTTGGGGAGGTCTTACTGCTCGAGAACGTTAGGTTTTACTCCGAGGAACAGCTCAAGAGGTCTCCCGAAGAGCACGCGACCTCCCACATGGTTAGGAAGCTTAAGGATCACTTCGACCTCTACGTCAACGACGCCTTCTCCGCCTGTCACAGAGCCCACGCCTCGCTCGTAGGTTTTCCTCCCGTCCTACCTTCGGTCGTTGGGAGGCTCGTGGAGAAGGAGGTGAAGGCTCTATCCAAAGCCCTGAGGAGCGAGGGTAGGAAGGTGTTCATACTCGGCGGGGCGAAGATAGAGGATGCAGTGAAGGTAATGAAGAACGTTCTGACGAAGGGAATAGCGGACAAGGTTATACTGACGGGGGTGGTCGCGAACTACTTCCTCATGCTGTCCGGAAAGGACATAGGAGAGGTGAACAGGAGGGTCGTGGAGGAGAACAAGGAGGGGATAGACGACAGGGAGATGAAGGAGCTGTACGAGAGGTTCAAGGATAAGATAATCCTACCGGTGGACGTGGGGGTAGAGGTGGACGGTGTTAGAAAGGACGTCCCCCTCGAGAGCTTCGACGGGAAGGCAAAGATAATGGACATAGGTATAGAGACGATATCCATGCTCTCCGAAGAGATTCCCAAGTTCGACGTGGCGGTGATAAACGGACCCGCGGGGGTGTTCGAGGACGAGAGGTTCACCCTCGGAACTTTCGAGATTCTGAAGGCGGTTTCCAAGGCGAAGTTTTCCGTCGTGGGAGGAGGGCACATATCCACGGCGGCGAGGATGATGGGAATAGATAAGAAGATGGATCACGTTTCAGTTGCCGGAGGGGCGTGCATAAGGTTTTTGAGCGGAGAAAAGCTCGTCGCGCTCGAGGTCATAAGGGAGTACTGGGAAAAGAAGTGGAGCAAGGTCAGATGAACTCTCTCGGATCCGCTATCTCCCCTTTGATTGCGGTAGCTGCAGCGGTGGCGGGGGAAGAGAGGTAAATGTAAGCGTTCGGATTTCCCATCCTTCCCTTGAAGTTCCTGTTCTGGGTCGAAAGACAGACCTCGCCGTCCGCGAGCACCCCCATGTGTATCCCGACGCACGGCCCGCAGCCCGGAGGGATCACAACGCCCCCCGCCTCCACCACGACCCTAAGATACCCCAACTCCATAGCCCTAAGGTATATCCTCCTGCTCGCGGGGGCAACTATGAGCCTAACGTCCCTCGCAACCCTCCTACCCTTCAGGATCCTCGCAACTATCTCGATATCGGAAAGCCTCCCGTTCGTGCACGTGCCCACGAAGACCTGATCAACCTTCGTCCCCTCCACCTCCTCCACGCTGACGACGTTGTCGACGTTGTGGGGCTTCGCCACCATCGGCTCGATGTCCGCGTCGAAATAGAGCTCCTTCTCGTATTCCGCGTCCTCGTCAGGTTTTATCTCCCTGAACGCA
>CAZQJR010000137.1:0-2714 GCA_964592825.1 uncultured archaeon
GGGGGAGTTCGATCAGGAGTTGCTGAACGAGTTGACGGAGATCCAGTCCAAGCTGAACGCTATGGAGAGCGTAGTGAACTTCATAGAGGCGTACAACAGGCTTTTGGCCGTTTTGGGGGAGATAGTGGATCTAATAAGCGAAAGGATAAATTTGGATCTGAGCGAAGTTTACAGGCATTAGGGGATAACGAGGGTTCCGATTTCCCCCTTCAACGCTTTCTCTATATTTTCAGGCTCTCCCAAAAACACGACCGCCCTTATACCGCTCCTCCTCAGGATCATCACGGACAGGGGATCGAGGGGGAAGTTGGCTCCGGCATTTGCGGGAAGTTCCGTCACGATCTTAAGCAAATCTTCGGCCTTTATTCTTTCAAAACGCTTGGCTTTGGGATTCTTTTTCGGATCGTCGGTGTATATCCCATCCACCGCAGTCGCGTTCAAGAGCACGTCCGCACGAACGAACTCCGCGAGGAGGGCGGAGGTCGCGTCCGTCGTGTGCCCGGGAAACGTCCCGCCCATGACAACCACCCTATGGTTCAGCGAAAGCTCGTAAGCTTCACGGAAGTCCTTGGGTATCACCTTCGGGGCGTCCTTTATCGTGGCGGCGAGAAGCATGGCGTTGAGCCTCGTAACCCCTATTCCCACGTAGTCGCAGAACGTGTCGTCCGCCCCCAACTCCTTGGCCACTCGGATGTAATCCCTCGCAACCCTCCCGCCTCCGACGACCACGAATACGTCGTTGTCCTCCGCCACCCTCTCTATCGCCTTTCCGAACTCCTTTATCCTCCCCGCATCCAACCCCATTACCGAACCGCCGAGGGATAGAACCACCCTCATCTTAGCCTAAATCCCCATCGAAGTTAAAATCCGTTTCGACGATCGGTTATCGACTTAGCAGATCCCATTCAAGTTGAGGTTCTTGCGGGTTCCAATCTTAATTTCCACCCTTCTCGAATCTCCGCGCGCTGATATCGAACCTAACGGTCTTTCCCGAATCCTTCAAATCCTCCGAATCTATCCCGATCGATAATGGCTATTCGCCAACAACCTTAAATAGTCAATATTAATTCTGATCGACATGGAGTTCATCCTGATCACCGGCAGAACGATGCATCAGGGTGAAGCCTTGCACGCCAAATGCACGGATGAGTACGTCGAGGCCTGTGCGGTATGCGAGATGAATCCCGAGGACATGAAGGCTTTGGGGGTGAAGGAAGGGGACGTTGTAAAGGTGATCTCCGAAGCTGGGGAGGTGGACGTTTACGTCAAACCCTGCGAGGGGCTCGATAGGGGTATCGTTTTCATTCCGATGGGGCCTTGGGCTAACGCCGTAGTTCCGGCCGGAACGGATTCGACGGGAATGCCGAGCTTTAAGGGTGTTAGGGTTAGAATTGAGAGGTCGAAGGGGAAGGTTTTGAGAGGAGACGAACTGGTGATGAGGTATGCCTACGATTGAGGATGTCGTCTGTCCGTTTTGCGGGTGTCTATGCGATGACATAGTAGTCCACGTCGAAGACGGGGAGATCAAGGAAGTTGAGAACGCGTGCAAGTTCGGGGCGCACAGGTTCTTGGCGGTCAAGCGGAACAGGATAAAGAAGCCTATGGTTAGGGAGGGGCAGGATTTTAAGGAGGTCAGTTACGATGAAGCCATAAGCAGAGCGGTCGAAATTCTTACGAAAGCGAAGAAACCGCTCCTCTACGGTTTCTCCTCCACGTGCTGTGAGGTTCACGAGGTTGCCGTTGAGTTGGCGGAGCTCTTGAGGGCGGTCATAGACAACACAGCCTCTGTCTGCCACGGGCCGAGCGTTTTGGCGGTGCAGGAGGTAGGATACCCTTCAGTTACGCTTGGAGAGGTTAAGAACAGAGCGGATCTCGTAATATACTGGGCTTGCAATCCTATGCACGCACATCCGAGGCACATGTCGAGATACAGCCTATTCCCGAGGGGGATGTTCAGGGACAAGGGAAAGCTCGACAGGTTCTTGGTCGTGGTTGACGTCAGGAAAACGGAAACCGCGGAGATGGCGGATCTCTTCGTCAAGGTCAAGCCCGGTTACGACTTCGAAGTCCTCAACGCCCTTAGGACGATTCTGAACAAGGGAGACGTTCCTATGGAGGAGGTTGGTGGCGTTAAGAAGGAGGTCTTGAAGGAGCTCGTTGGGAGGATGAAGGGCTGTAAGTTCGGAATACTCTTCTTCGGAGTCGGGCTGACGATGAGCAGGGGTAAGCACAGGAACATAGCCGAAGCTATCAAGCTCGTGAGGGATCTCAACAGGCATACGAAGTTCAGCATAATGGCTATGAGGGGACATTACAATGTCACGGGGTTCAACGAGGTTCTAAGCTGGGAATCCGGCTTCCCGTTTGCAGTGGACTTTACGAGAGGATATCCTTGGTACAACCCCGGCGAAACGGATGCGAACTCACTGTTGCAGAACGGGGATGTGGATGCCGCTTTGGTTATAGCCTCAGATCCGGCGGCGCACTTCCCGAAGGAATCGGTGAAGGTTCTGGCGAAGCTACCGCTTATAGTTATAGATCCGTTCGAGAGCCTTACAAGCAGGCTTGCCGACGTCGTTATCCCCTCGAAGGTCGTCGGGATCGAAGCTGAAGGATCGGCCTACAGGATGGATGCGGTTCCTCTCAGGATGAAGAAGGTGCTCGAAGCCGACGGTCTGCTTTCGGACTTGGAGATCATGGAGAGAATTTTAGAA
>CAZQJR010000138.1:0-19642 GCA_964592825.1 uncultured archaeon
CAAGGTCAACTTCAGCCTGAGAGGGCTGACGGTAATGAAAAGGTATTAGACTATGTCCCTCGACGTGTCTATTTCGAGAACGCTTCTCTCGGTCTTGAACCTAACGTAGCTCGATATCGACTGCCCGCCTATCATCTTTGGTATCGAAAACCTGTAAACGTACCTTTCGCCCATCTTTTCCGCCTCGACGAGCATTATACCGTTGCAAACGTACTTTAAAACGTTCAAGTCCCTCTCGTCGTAATATCCCTTCAGCACAACGAGATACGCGAGCAGATTGTTCTTAGTGGCTATCTCTCTTACCCTAACCGCCTTTTCGACGGGGAAGTTGAATTCCACGACAACCTTGCAGTTCGCGAGCTTGTTGAGATCCTCAAGCCCTTCTATTATTATCGAGTTGAACCCCAACGTCTTCAATTCCTCTTCGACGAGATCAGGCGACTTGAACGACGGAAGGTAGTATCCTCCATCGCTTAGATTGTAAACTATGAGCTCCGGGGAAGCGAGGGGGTCGATGAGGACGAGTATCGTCGAAGGAATTGGGAATCCTCCAATCGCCCTGTCTATTACCCTGATCCCGCTCTTGACTATATCACCGATACTAACACCCCCAGAGTCGCTATCAACATGATTATCGAGTGCTTTATACCGCTCAGGGGATCTCCCTCACCCATGACGCCCGCAACTATGCCCGAGAACAAGGCTTGAAGCAACGTGGCCTGTCCCATTATCCATATGAGCTCGTCCTTGTTGACCCTCGCCTTGAACAGCGTGCTACCCGACTTGAACATCGATGGGAAGAATTTCGTGAAGAGCATGTACATTATACCCAAGAAAGCGAAGAAGGCTATGTAGATTATTATGACGTATATCAGCATGTTGACCTTCCTCTCCTTTTCGAGCGTCCTCTCGAGCTCCGCGTCTCTGGCGCATAGATGGAGGGCTTCGGTAAGATCTCCTCCAATCCTCAGCACGTCCATCAGCACCACCACTACCCTCGTCAAAGCGGGAACCTTAAGCCTGTTGCTGAAGTTGGCGAAGGCCTCTACGAGTCCCGATCCCCACTCCACGTCCTTCTGCATCTTCTTGACCTCCTCGTATATTCCCCCCTTACCCGTTTCCGCCACTATCTCTATCGCCTGCTGTAAAGTAGCTCCCGTAGCGCAAATCCCGGCCAAATCCTTAAGGAACTCGGGTATCTGATCCCTTATCCTGTTAAGCCACCTCTTCTTCATCTCGTGGAAGAAGGAGAGGGGGGCGAGGGCTATTATCATGGCTATTACTATTGCGAACTCGGGTCTCATTGTGTGAATAGCTACGGCGAGGTAAAGAACGGCTACCGGAACGGAAAATATTAGAGAGTAGATCGGTTTCTCCTTTATGACCAGCAGAGGAGTCTTGAGGATCTGTAAGCTTTTCTTCTTCTTTAAGGCTCTCACGTACCTCCTGTACAGTTCGCTCTTCTTCACCTCCTCGCTCGGCTCGACTTCCTCCTCCTCAACTTCGAGCATCGCGCTCCTTTCCGTTCCCTTGGGCGTTATGAAGTAAATCAACCCCGCGAAGGATATCGAGCCCAAGGGCACCATTATGTACGCGAGGGCGTACATCGTCGATATGTTTCCGCTACCCATGGCGAGCATTATGCTCTCTATTATGAAGAGGAAGAGGGGAGTCGCTACCGCGGCGGTAACGTAGGCTTCCGCGAGAAGGGCGAGCGTCTCCAAGAAACCCTTCTGCTCGACCTTGGCCTTCTCAGCGTACTGCTCGGATTTTCCTGCTAGGAACACGGAAACGTCTCCTCCACTATCGATCGTCGTTAGAAGACCGCTTATGAGCTCCTTCATGGTCGGGGATGGCGTAACGTCGTAGAGAGCCATCATGGCCTCGTGGAGATCCATGCCGAAGTACTCCATGTGATAGACGACGAACTGGAACTCCCTCGCAACCTCCCCGTATGTTTCCTCGTGGTCGGCGAGGGAGTAGATTATGTCGAGAATGCTCACCCCACCCCTGCTAAGCGCGAACATGTAGTTCACCGCGTAGGGAAGCATCCTCTCGATTTCCCTCTTCCTCTCATCGACCTTTATCGAGGGATAAAGGAGGAACAGTCCGTAAACGAGGTAATAGAAGAGAACGGTAAAGGTTACGACGATGAAAGCCATTAGGAGATAGTTTCCGAGCACACCCAAGTTCAGGGTCAGCTTCGGCATGGACGGAAGATGGATGGGAAGGCTGTACGGAACCTGCGGACTGTAAACGTTCGTGAATATCTTCATGAGCTTGGGTCTTATAAGCGGGTAAACCAAGGCACCAACCAACGCTCCAAATATAGCCGAAATTATGCTGTAAAGCTTAGCCTCGGCGAGGTAGTATTCGACGGTCTTGGGTATCCTCGCGGACTTGAGCATGTGGTCTAACTTCGCGTACTTCGACCTCTCCGCCCTGATCTTCTTCCCGAATATCGAGTACGCAAACTTGCTTATCTTAGCTTCTGGCTGCCTCATACTTCTCTACCATCTTGAAAACCTCATCCGGGTTCGCGTGATAGGCCTTTATGAACCTCAGGAACTCGTGAGCCGTTATCCCCTTCTCCACCATGTATTCGAGAATCATCTTCCTCTTCTCGAACTCCTCAACGAGCTTGCTTTCGTCCCAAGCCTTGAACAGCATGATCTCCCTCATAACCTTCGAGCTCCAAACGTCGTTTAGAAGGAATCTGTGCGTATCCGTCATCGGATCCCACCTGAATATGGTCATGGTCTTGATGTTCTTCGTAACAGGATCTATCTCCGTGATCTCCGCTATCTCCAAGTTCCTCCTGACCTTCCTTCCCCCGACGAACGTCTGAGCCTGAACGCTGACTATGTCCAAAGCGGAGATCATGGAACGCGGAACGCTAAGAGGGGGATATTCGAGTCTGTGAATCGCGGCCTCAACCGAATCCGCGTGGAAGGTGGAGAGGGTCGTATGGCCGGTGCTCATGGCTTGGAACAGGGTTTGTGCCTCTCTCCCCCTGACCTCACCCACTATTATGTACTCCGGCCTCTGCCTCAAAGCAGCCCTTAGAAGATCGTACATGTCTATCTTACCCCTCTCCTCACCCGTAAAGCTCTCCCTCGTTACAGCGGGAATCCAGTTCATGTGAGGAAGTTTGAGCTCTCTCGTGTCCTCGATGGTGACTATCTTCGCGTTCAAGGGGATGAACAGGGCGACCGCGTTGAGGGACGTGGTCTTACCGCTCGCCGTTCCACCTACGAAGAGCATGCTCTTCCCGTTTTCGGCAGCGAGCCAAAGGTAGGCCATCTGCTCAGCGGAGAACGTTCCCCACCTGATCAGATCGACGGGGGTGATCAGAACCTCCCTGAACTTTCTTATCGTGAACGTGCTACCCCTCGTCGTTACGTCCTTGCCCAACGTCAGCTGAATCCTGCTTCCGTCCGGCAGTGTAGCGTCGACGAGCGGGTTGGATGTGGATATGTGCTTTCCGCTCCTCTGGGCAAGTCTTATTACGAACGAGTCCAACTCCCTCCTCTCGAACTTTACGTTCGTCTGCATGTTTCCGTAGTTCCAGTGGTAAACGAACACCGGAATGTTCCAGCCGTCACAGGATATGTCCTCTATGTAGGGATCCCTCATTATCGGATCTATCTTGTAGAATCCGATGAAGTCCCTTCTGATGTAGTAAAAGAACTTGTGGAACGTTTGCTTGTCGATTTGAAGATCGTAATCCTCCACGACCTCCTCCAAAGCCCTCTCAAGCGTGCGCTCCTTATCCCCCTTCTTCTCGAACCCCTTCCCGTATATGAGCCTGTTCCTTACGAGCTCCTTGAGTTCGTGAAGCATGTACCTCTCCGCCTTATCGAGTTTGGGTTCGGATATGAAGTAGAGGTAATCGTTGGCCTCCTTGCTGAAGAGAATGAAGATCTTCGCAAAGGGTCTGTAAACCCAATACTCGTCAACGATGTCGTATCCGCTCGGGAAGGTCGTGTCGAGGAGATCCTCTATCGTTCCGTACTTGGCTATCTCCCTAACGCTCTTGAATACTTCGGAAATCTCACCAACGTCTATCTCCTTGAGAACATCCGTAACGTCTTCCAAAATTTTATCCGATATCTTATCAGGAGCCTTAACCTCGCTAACCACTTCGACGAGCTTCTGCTTCGAAACCTTCTTGGGTCTTATCCTCTTTATCCTACCGTTCTCCATAACTCAACCCTCATAACAATTATGATACGACCTTGCTCAACCTCTCTTCTTTCCTATCCTTAATAATCTTTTTCGCGACCCTCCTCGCCACCCTCCCGTCTATCGGTCTATTGGCCTTTATATAGATAAATCCGTTTTCAAGCTTTACAAATGTTTCGAATTTATCGGATTCTACGATCACCCTCTTAGCGTACGGAAACACGTAAAAGGGGTCTACGAGGGTGTCCTTGCCGGTAGTGAACAGTATCTCTCCGAAATCGTCCGCTATGACTATCTCGTCGAACTTCCTTTCCCCCTCTTCTTCCTCCTCGGGCTCCTCGAACTCCTCTATCTCCTCCTCAATCTCCGCCAAAACCCCCTTTCCCTTTATATCCTTGAGTCTGACTACCCTTATCTCCGGCTCCTCCCTCCTTCTCCTCATTAGGATGACCAGCAGGATCGTCAGGGGTATGAGGGGAAGGAGGTAAACGTACATGTAACATCGGCTCATCGACCCTTTATTTATCATTTGTCTTTCTGATGCAAAGCTTTATGTTCTTTAGAATCGTAAAAGATCTCGTGAATTCGAGGGGTCAAATGAGCGTGGATCTGCTCATAGCCGTATCCGTACTCGTGCTTTCGATAACCATGGCTTCCTACTACGTAATCTCGGCGTTCGTTCCCTATTCCGGCAGGGACATAGACCTTCAGGCCTCCGCTTACAGAGTTGCGATGATCCTGAGCGAAGACGGGGGTCTGTGGGTTACGAGCAAGCAGTTGCTCGAACCGGACTGGGCACAGAAGATACTGCGTAATCCGAACGATTACATGACGATCAGACGGGATCTGAAGAGAATTGGTCTCGCAAACACGTCGACGACGTACCTGATAAAGCTAAGCTACGAGGTAAAGATTCCGTGCTATTTGAACGCGACCAAGGTGGTCTTGTTCTTCAACGAAAGTCTATGGAGAAACGTTTTCCCTCCGCAGCCGGGATACCCATACAACTACACCTTGGACGAGCTCGCGAACCTGATAGGTCTGAACTCATCCATCAGGCACTATTACTACAACGTATCGCTGTGCTACATGAACGGGAGCGTCGTAACCCTGAAAAACGGTAAAGAATTAAGCATAGGATACCCCCTGTACGTCAAGGGGAGGTTCATACCACAGGAGTTCGGGAAGTTCGAGAGGATAGTGGTTTTAGACAACAATAAAACTATTTCAGCCTACAAATACGACCCCGACAACCCACCTTCCGATCCGTCCAAATGCTTTCTAAGGCTCGTTGTTTACGTGTGGTGATCGGAATGAGTAGAGGGCAGATGTACACCCTCGAAGCTCTGCTCGCTTCCCTCATAATATTCGGAGTTGTCGTGTTCGCGATAAACTCCTCCCCCAAGTTCGGAACGGAAACGAAGGAGTTCACGACTTTACAGCTAAAGAAGTACGCCGACGACATTCTCGAGATATTGGATTTGGAAAATTCCACTCATGAAAGTCTGCTTTCCGAGTGGATTGAGAGCGGTTTCAAAAGTAGTACTTTAAATTGGACTGCAATCGAACTCAACTTAAGAAAAAGCCTCGGTGTCATGATGCACGTCGAAGTTTTAGATCCCAACGGAAGTTTGGTGTATTCCTTCGGGCCACCCCCACCGAGGGGGGCGGTTTCGAGCTTTAGGGTCGTTCCCGTTTCGACCCCTCCCTACGCCTACGAGGTCAGGCTGTACCTATGGTACGTGTGAGGTGGTGCTATGGATAAGAAGGGTCAGCTTATACTTCTTTCGGGAATTCTGATCGCGATGGGAGTGGCGTTGGTCACCCTCTACCTCACGACGGCTTCGATATCTGGTTACAGGGTATCCTACTCACCGTGGGATCTGCCCTACTACGAGATGAGGATGGGCGTGTTCGAGGCGACGAGGGCGGTGAAGCTTTACACGAGCAAACCAACGGACATTCCGAAATTCTATCGGAACATGTCCAGAATATACGCGAGACACGGTTACTTCCTCGTCGTGAACGCCACGCCCGTTTATCCGTATCTTTATCGATTGCACCTCGTTTTCAAAACGGATAGAGTTTATTTGGAGGTGAAGAAGAATGTCACCACGTACTGATAGGAGGGGTGTTTCTACGCTCCTTTTCGTCATAATGACGATGTCAGCCTTCGTAATGCTGATGGCAACTCTGCAGCTGTACAACGTGATGACCGATGCCCCAAAAAAGATCGTGATAAGGAATCAGTTCGACGACATAGGAAACATCCTCGCCAACGACGTTGTTGAGATAGTCCTATCCCTACCGCACGGGGGGAAGATAAGGTTCAGGGAAGTGCTGCCGGTGGACGTTGCAGGTCAGAGTTACTGGGTCGAACTGAATTCGAGCAAAGAATCGGTCAGCGTCTCCACGTTCGGCTATACGGCAAGGTATATAATCGGAGGAATCAGATATGAGGTAAACGTGAGTTCGAGCATCAACGCGACTTCGAGCGGAGGAAGGATATGGATAAACGCGAGCAGGATAGTGTAGCGGGGGTGTTCCCGCTGAACGGGAAGGCCGTTTCGGAGGTTTTGGGATACGTTCTGATTCTTTCGATAGTCGTTGCAACCGTGACGGTCATATACGCCGCCGGTATGCCGGCTATAAGGTCTCAGGAGAATTTGGCGGTATTCAGGGCTATGGAGAACACCTTCTACATCCTCCAGAGCGTCGAGAGGTTGGTGGCGTACAACATAACTCCAGTGAAGGCTGTCACGGTTAGGGCGGAGGGAGGATCCATCGCTGTGATACCCGACTGGGGTACGATGTACGTCGGAATCAACGGTAAAGTTAAGGAATACCCGTACGGAGCTATCGTTTATCTCAGCAACGACGGGAGGGGAATAGTGCTGGACAACGGCGCAATACTCGAAGCATACGGTAACAGATTCGTACCTTCGCCCGTCAACGCCATTACACCCAAACAGCTGATCCTAACGAGAATAGACAGAGTGGGAAACGAGGTTTACATATCACTTATAAACGTAACCGGGAACGTTAGTTTTTCCGGCCAGAAGACGATCGTTCTGAAAAACGTTCGCATCGACGATAACGAGAGTTATTCCGGAGTAAATTTGAAGATACGCGTCAACATCACCGGCGCGTCCAAGTTCGGGTGGAACGATACGAGCGCAACTGAGCTTTGGATAAACAGCATTGAATACGCCCTGAACGGCACGATAAAGAAGTGGAAGAAGGTCACGGATTGGGTGGAGTTGAAGAACGTCAACCTCACGTTGGTAGTTTACGACGTTAAGGTTTTGGGGTGAAGGTCGGTATGGGGGATAAGGTGTACTTTCAATGCAGGACGTGCGGATACGTATTTATGGACGATCCTTTCAAGTTTCCCGTAGTGTGCCCCATGTGCGGGAGCGAGGACGTCATCAAGATCTGAAATGAAGGCGGTCAGGGTTCCCAAGAGGGATGCCGAAAGGGTGAGGAGGTTCGCCGAAAGGATAGGTGCGAAGGACAGAAGTCGGCTGATCGTGGTTAGAGGGGATTACGTCGAGATTCCTATATACGACGGTTACGAGGAGAATTTCAAGGATTACGAAATAGTCGAGCAGGAGAATCCCGTATTCGCTAAAAAGACGGATCTGTACGAGATCCTGAAGGAGAAGATTCCGGAAGACCTTCGACATCTTATTCCGAGAAGGTACAAGATACTGGGCGACTTGATCCTGATAAAGATTCCAGACGAACTCGAACGATTTAAGGGGTTGATAGGGGAGGAGTTGCTCAAACTGCATCCACGCTGTAAAGCTGTGTGGAGGGACAAGGGGAAGGAGGGTATGCTCAGAAAACCGAACGTCGAGCTCATAGCCGGAAAGGGATCGGTAACGATACATAGGGAGAACGGATGCTTGTTCAAGCTCGACGTGACCAAGGTCATGTTCAGCCCGGGAAATCAGGGGGAGAGGATGAGGATGGCCAGAGTCGTTGAGGAGGGAGAGGTCGTCGTGGACATGTTCGCGGGCGTAGGGTACTTCACTATCCCCATAGCCGTTCACTCGAAGGCCGAGAGGATATACGCCATAGAAATAAACCCCGACTCCTACGAGCTTCTGCTCGAAAACTTAAGGCTCAACGAGGTTGAGAACGTCGTCCCGATCCTCGGCGACTCCATGCACGTCACTCCTGAAAACGTGGCGGACAGGGTGGTGATGGGTCACATATTCTGTCACGAGTTCCTTCCCGTTGCGATAAGGGCGCTGAAGGAGGAGGGGATAATCCACTACCACGAATCCGTGCCAGAAGCGGTTCTAAAAAGACCTATAGAGAGAATAAAGAGGGCGTGCGACGAGTTGGGGGCAGAGGTTGAGATCCTGAACTTCAGAAAGGTAAAAAACTACTCTCCCGGCGTCCTGCACGTGGTCGTGGACGCAAAGGTTTATAAACGATGCTCGCGGTGATTCGAAAGGGGAGTTCGAGATGAAAAAAAGCGTTATAATTCTGGCCTTTATCGTGCTCTTCTGCTGTTGCGCTCAGCACGGCCTTTCAGCCAAAGAAATAGCGGAAAAGATGAAGGAGAAGTACGCGAAGGTGCACGACTATTCCGCCGACGTTTTCTATTCGATAAGGGTGGGGGGCAAGACCGTTAACTTCACGATGAGGTACGTTTTCGAGAGGCCGAACAAGGTTTACGTTTACAACGAGAGGACGGGAAACGTTATAGTTTCGAACGGGAAGGTTATGTGGGAATACATAAGGAGCGCGAACAAGGTTTACGTTTACAACGTAACAAACGAGAGCGAAATGGACAGGTTGGGAGCGATAGTAGAGAGCGTTTTAAACGGCTATGACGTGAAAGTTAAGGGAACTGCCGACTTTGAGGGTAGGAAATGCTACGTGCTCGAACTAAAGCCCAAGACGAACCTTCCCGTTCAGAACGTCGAGGTTTGGGTGGATACGAATTACTGGTTGCCCGTCAAGCTTAGCTTCGAAACCGACACGCCCTTCGGACGAACTCTGACGGTGGTAGAGTACAGGAATCTGACCGTAAACAAGGGCGTGAACGAAAGCCTGTTTAAGTTCAAGGTTCCCGAAGGTGCGGAGGTCGTGAAGGAGGAGACGGGGGGCATGGAAAAGTACGAGAGTTTTGAGGAGGCTCAAAAGCACGTAAACTTCACTCTGCTAAGGCCGAAGTATACCGCCGGCTTCGAGCTTGAGGAGGTTGGAGTTATGAACTTCAACGGAACTCAGCTTGTAACCGCGAGGTACACCAACGGCACGTGCGCGTTTACGATAACCGAAATGCCCGGCAAGAAGTGCGTGGAGGGGGGTAAGAGGATCGAAATAGGAAACGTTACGGTTTACGAGAGAAAGACGATGTTCGGAGAGAACGTGCTCGAATTCGTTAAGAACGGAGTCAGGGTCGATATAATATCGGGCTGCCTGAACGTCACGGCTCTCGAGAAAATCGCCGGATCTATGATCTTTTCGCGTTAGGGTAAATAGAAGTGCCGAGGCCGGGATTCGAACCCGGGACCTACGGATTATGAGTCCGTCGCCCCAACCAGCTAGGCCACCTCGGCTCAGACAGTGATAACGGGAAACTTATTAAAAACTTTTCGAAGATAAAAAATAGGATGAGGACTACTTTACGAGCTCCTTGGCGGCGAGCTTTATGTCCTCAGCCTTAACGGTCTTTCTTCCAGCGTTCTTTGCCAACTCAACCGCCTTCTTGGAGATCTTGATGGCGTACTCCTCTATCGCCTTGGCCAACTCCTTCTTTGCCTCCTCGCTAACCCTCGGTGCACCAGCGTTCCTTATTATTCTCTCCACCGGAGCAAGTGGCAATTCCACGCTCATCACCTCCCCTCTTGTTTTTACTTAGAGCAAATATAAATCTTTAGGTTTATTCTCGTGCGTCGGCGAATAAGTATAAATACGCCCGAAAACACCTACGGATGGAGGTGGTGGGATGGACGTTGAGAGTTTGAGGCAGTTGATAAGGGAGGATTACAACGTCATAGACGCTAACGAAACCATATCGAAGGTTATTCCCATGCTCGAAAAGTGGGAGGGTAAGAGCGCCATACTCGTTCAGGAGAACGGGAAGATAATAGGGGTGGTTAGGGAGAGGGATCTGATAAGGGGTAGCGTAATGGTAAACCCTCACGAGACCAAGGTTAAGAGCTTCGTGGTCAGAACGGGAATTCTCTCCCTCAACGATCTCACGCCCGAAAAGGTGGCGAGGAGGTTCGTAGAAGACTCCACGCCCTTCGTAATAGTGAGGCTGAACGGGAAGTACGGGGTCATATACGTGGACGACTTCCTGAAGCTCGCCAAGTCGGAGCTCAGGGACGTTAAGGTCAAGGAGGTCATGAACCCGGACGTGATAACGGTCAACGAGCACGATACCGTAGCCAAAGCCCTCGCGACGATGAGAACTCACGGCGTTGACAGGGTGGTTGTCGTGGACGACTCGAACAAGGTCGTTGGCATAGTTACGGGAAAGGACATCGTGGACAGAGTTCTCGCTCCGAGAAAGAGGGCGAGGATGGGAGACGTGAGCGGGGAAAAGGAGAAGACCCTGTCGATAATGGTTGAGAGCATAATGAGCTATCCGGTCGTGACGGTGGAGAAGAACGAGAGCGTCGCCAAGGTCATAGATTTGATGATAGAGAACGACATATCGAGCGTCGTGGTTACGAAGGACGGAAGTCCGGAGGGTATAGTCATAAAGAAGGACATACTCGAAACCTTCGTCAGGAAGGCGACTCCTGCGGAGTTCGAGGTTCAGCTGATACTCAAGGACGTTGAGCTCGACGAGTTCGAGCTTTCGAGGATAAGGGACGACTTGGAGAACTTCATGAACAAGTTCAAGGACTACTTCGGAGAATCGGTGCTCTTCGTCTATTTGAAGAGGCACAAAGAGTTCTACAGAGGTCTCCCCCTCATACACGTCAGACTGAAGCTTTCGAGCGACAAGGGAACGTACGTCGCTGTGGGAGAGGGGTGGGGTGCGGAGTACGCCCTTCACGCAACGCTCAGAAAGCTCGAAAGGGAGATATTGAAGGAGAAGGAGCTTCTAATGGACAAGAAGATGATAAGGAGATTCTACGAGGACGTATTCTCGGACTTCACGAGCACGAGCGCCTAACCTTTCACAATTTTAACACGTCCAATAGCACGTCCATGGGACAATACCTAACCGGAATTCCGAGCCTGCTCAGAGCGTATTCGACGAAGGGGTCGTCCTTCCTACTCCTTAGTAGGGCTATAACCTCCCCGTAATCGTCCTGCCCGTGAACGACGTAAAAGGCACCGTCCTTTGAGGAAAGCTTGAACGCCGGAGACCTCACGCAGTTCATCGAACTCACGTACTTCACGAAAGCTCTATCGTCGTAGAACTTGAACCTCCTTATTCCGTCGTTGGCCATCCTGTCCTTATAAGCTATAGCCTCCGCCAGAGGCATCCTCAAAGCTTCCTCGAGATCGCTCTCGAACACTTCGAGCAACTCGCCCCTCATTCCCATCCCCTAAGTGCAGGTATTTCTTCAAATTATTTAAAAATTTCCTTATAGTTTAGTTACAAATCAGCATATAGGTTCATGTAGGCGCATATGTAGGGGGATAACGTTATATTTTGTTTTCCGGAGTATATTTTATGAAGACAATAATACTCGCGGGCGGCAAGGGAACGAGGCTTTGGCCTTTGAGCAGGGAGGAGTATCCGAAGCAGTTCCTGAAGATACTCGACGACAAGTCTCTTTTGCAGCAAACCCTCGACAGAGCTCTGTTGTTTTCGAAACCGGAGGAGGTTTACATAGTCACCAACGAGAGGTACAGGTTCATGGTCGTTCAGCACATAAAGGAGATGGACGCTAAAGTTCCAGAATCCAACGTGATCCTCGAGCCTTTGGCAAAAAACACACTTCCGGCCATATTTTACGGTGTAAAGACGATAATCGAGAGGGACGGTAACGATATCGTCGCAGTTCTACCGTCCGATCACTACATAAGGGTGAACGAGAACTACGTCGAAGCGTTCGAGAGGGCGAAACGTCTCGCCAGAGATTACCTCGTCACGTTCGGCATCAAGCCGACCAAACCGCATACGGGATACGGTTACATAAAGCCCGGGGAACCCGTGGACGGCGGATACAGGGTGGAAGAGTTCGTGGAGAAGCCCGACTACGAGACGGCGAAGAGGTACGTCGAGGAGGGATACCTCTGGAACAGCGGGATGTTCATGTTCTCCGCCGACGTTTTCGTAGAGGAGTGCGCGAGGCATTGTCCAGAGGTCGTCATGGCGTTCGAGGAGGAGGTGGAGGTGGCCTACGAAAAGGCTCCCGAAATATCCATCGATTACGGGCTAATGGAGAAAACGGACAAGGCCGCGGTAGTTCCTCTTGAGGTTTTCTGGAGCGACGTCGGAAGCTTCGACGCCATATACGAGTTAATGGAGAAGGACGGGAACATGAACGCGACCAAGGGGGAGGCTGTGACGATAGATTCGAGAAACAATCTGATAATAGGGGAGAGCCTGATAGCGACGATAGGGATCGAGAACGCGATAATAGTCGATTCGGGAGATGCGATCCTCGTGTGTTCGAGGGAGGAGTCGCAGAAGGTCAAAGATCTGGTTAAAATGCTTAAGGAGAGAGGAGATAAGCGCGCCGATGTCCACAGGACGATATACAGGCCGTGGGGATCGTTTACGATCCTCGAGGAGGGGAGGTTTTACAAGATACTCAAGATAAAGGTTCTGCCGAAGAAGAAGCTCGGTTTGAGGATGCACTACCACAGGAGCGAGCATTGGGTCGTTGTGAAGGGTACGGCGAAGGTGGAGGTGGACGGGAGAGAGTTTCTGCTCAGAACGGGAGAAAGCACGTTCGTTCCGGCGGGAGTAAAGTACAGGCTCGAGAATCCGGGGGTGCTTCCGCTCGAGATAATAGAGGTTCAGATCGGAGAGTACTTGGGCGAGGACGACATAGTGAGGTTCGAGGAGGATGAGTGAGATCGAAGTGAGATGTCCGATCTGCGGGAAGGTGCACAGGCTGAAGGCGGAGGTGGGGGAATTCAGATGTAAGGGGAAGCTCCTCGTACTGCTTAAGGATCGGCTGGGTTGGAGGTTGGTGGAGGTGAGGACTATATCCGAGAGGGAGGACGCGGAACTCGACGATGTGTGGGGTTCTTAAATTTTATGAATATTTCATAAAACAAAATATAAAAAATAATTATAAATATTAATTTAACACCGACAGGTTTTAATCGATTAAAACAAAAGGTAAACGATATATATTTCCGGTTAGACATACGCTATCATGATATCGAGGAGGGGGTTTTTGGGACTCGTCGGAGCCTTAGCGGCCACTGCGGTCTTGGGATGTAGCGGCAAGACCGTACAGCAGAACGCAACCGTAACCGCTCACGCTTCTCTACCCAAGTTGCCGTGGCCTTACAAGACTCTCGATCCCGATCACGTGGCGGACATAGCGTACGAGAGCTACATGCACCACCACTGCATGTACGGTGTCTTCAACGCCGTCGTAACGGCCTTGGGTGAGGAAGTAGGGTATCCCTACACGGTCTTTCCGACGCAGATAGCGATATACGGTAAGGGCGGTGTTGTTGGCTGGGCGACGCTTTGCGGAGCTCTTAACGGTGCTGCTATGGCAACGTACCTCGTCCTTCCGGAGAAGCAGGCCGATCAGGTTATAAACGAGCTCTACGCTTGGTATCAGTATGAACCCCTTCCCAACTACGTCCCCAAAAAACCGGTTAAGGCCGACTTGAATCCCTTCCCCAAGTCCGTGGCCAACTCCCCGCTCTGCCACGTTTCGGTCACGAACTGGTGCAAGAAAACCGGCTATAAGGCGTTTTCCGCCGAGAGAGCGGAGAGGTGCGGAAGGCTCACCGCAGACGTCGCCAAGAAGCTCGTCGAACTGCTGAATGCCGTTCACGAGGGCTCTTTCACGCCGAAGTACTCCCTCGACTCGAGGACGCAGTCGTGCAGGGGATGCCACTGCAAGGGAAGTACCCTCGAAGATACGAGGGGCAAGATGGCCTGCTGGACTTGCCACACTAAGGAAGGGGCTATAAGAATAGAGGATTTAAAGAACCACCCGAAGGTCTAAACCACAACGGAAATTCCGTTTTCCTTCTTTATTTTTATCGCGTTCTCGACCATCTCTTCGAACGTGTCGTCGTGACTTATCACGAATATCTGCTTGAAGCCTTCGATCTTCGAAAGCTGCGTCGCGAAGTTCCTCCTCCTCGTCTCGTCCATGTTCTGCGTGGGCTCGTCGAAGAAGACGACCCTCATGTTGGACAGAACCTTGAGCAAAGCCAGCCTGACAGCCAAAGCCGCACATACCTGCTCTCCACCGCTCATCTGGGAGAAGTCTATGTCCCTTCCCATGTACTTCGCCTTTATTCCGAAGTCCTCCGTCCACCTGAGCTCCCAGTTGTAATCTCCCATTATCTCGCAGAATATCCTGTTGGCTTCGACTGATACCGCCTCGACGTAGGCTTTGGTTATCTCGGGTATCGCCCTCTTGAATATCTCCCTCACATCCTTTACGAACTTCAACTTCCTTCTAACCCTTTCCCTCTCCTCTTCCAACCTCTCAAGCCTCTCCTTCCTCCCCTTAAGCTCCTCGACCTCTCCCCTCAACTCTTCTATCTGAGCCCCGATCTTCCCGACCTCACCCTCGAGCTTAGATCTCAAGTCCCTCAACTTCTGAAGTTCGTCTCTAAGCCTCTCGAACTCCTCCTCATCGTAAAGTCTCTCAAGCTCCCTCAACCTGTTCCTCACGCTTTCGAGCTTCGATTTCGTTTCCCTGAGCTTGTTCTCGAGAGATTCGAGTTCGGATTCGAGTTCTTCCTTTCTCGAAACCTCCTCTCTCAACCTAACGTATCTCATGTAACCCTCCCTGCTTTCCCTCAAAACCTTCTCAAGCTCCAACTCCCTCCCCCTGAGCTCCTCCATCCTCATCCTGAGCCCTTCCAACTCTCCAAGTTCGTCCGATATCCTCACGACAGCGGACTCCTTCTCCTCGATCTCCCTAAGAACGTCCCCCTTCCTCCTCACCTTGTCCGTTAGGGCGATCCTCCTCTCTATCGAACCTTTGACCCTTTTTAACTCATTCTCGATTTCCTCCCTCATACCGATTATTCTCTCCACACCATCGAGCTCCTCCTTTATGGCTTCGAGCAGTTCCCTCTTTCTCCCGAACTCGGCCACCAACTCCTCCTTGGCCTCGAGCTCAGCCCTTATCGTACCAACTCTCTCTTCGATCTCCTTCTTCTTGGAACAGACCTTCTCGCACACGGTCAGCTTTCTTTCGAAATCCTCGATCTTCCTCGATATCTTGGCCATCTTCTCCTCCTTCGCCTTCGCAGCCTTAGCTATCCTCTCGCACTCCACCCCGAGGATAGGACACCTTCCGCTCTTTATTTTCTCAAACTGCCTTCTCTCTTCATCTAACATTTGCTTAAGCTTCGCTATGGCCTGAATTAGCTTGTCCCTCCTCAACTCTATGTCCTTCGGGATCTTTCCGAGCTTTTCCTCCAAAACCCTTAGTTCCTCCTCTTTTTCCCTCAAAGCCTTCAATCTCACTTCTATAGCCCTTAAGTCCTCTTCCACCCTCCTTCTCTGCTCCTCAAGGGATTTCTTTCTGCTTTCGGCGATCTCGATCTCCCTTATCTTTTCCATCAACTCCTCTTCCCTTCTCGCGAGCTCCTCTATCTTTTCAAGTTCCCTCTCGCACCTCTCAATCTCCTCCAACCTTTTCCTTAGATTTTCGAGCTCGGCCTTCAACTTCTCGAGCTCCAACTCCTTCCTCCTGAGTTCCTCCATCCTCCTCTCGATCTCCCTTTTCTCCTTAACTACACCCTCAAGCTCTTTTTCAGCCTTAACGTAGCTTTCGTACACTTCCTTCAGAGATTCGAGCTCCTCCTCAGCCCTCTTCAGGCTTTCGAGTTCCCCCTTCAACCTTTCGACGTTTGATGCTATGCCCCTCTCCTCTGCGGAAAGTTTCGCCTCGTCCACTTTCAAGTTGGAAATCTCCCTCCTTATCCCTTCCATCTCCGAAATCCTGCTCTCCAAGGGAACGATTCTTTCCTCTACATCCGATATTCTCTTAGAAAGCTCCCTTCTCTCGGCCTCTAACTCCTCGAGCCTCTTCCTTAATCTCCCGAGATTCTCGACGTCCTTTCTGAGGAGTGCTATCTCCGTCTCCACGTCCCTCAACTTGTTTTCAAGAAACCTCTCGTATTCCCTGCTCTTCTCGAATGCCTTCTTGTAACCCTCAACGCCTATTAGGGGAGAGAAGATTCTGTCCCTAACGCTCGGACTTTCGAGGAACTGGGACGTGATCTTGCCCTGAGGGACACCTACGGCGTTCTCGAAAACCGTTTTCGCATCCACCTCGAACCCGAAAACCTCCCTCACCCACTCGGCGACCCCGGCAACGCCCTCCGCTCCTCCGATCCTAACACCGGTCTCCGCGTCCCTCACGAAGTATTCAACCGTTCTGCCGTCCTCTATCCTTCTGACTATCTCGTAAATCCTATCGTCCTTTGGATTTATGATCTTGACCCTTATCTCTGCCCTCCTCTCCCCCCTTCTCACGAAGTCGGAGATGTTGTAGGGCAGGGCGTTGAACATCGTGAATCCTATCGCCTCGAGAATCGTCGTTTTTCCTGCGCCGTTTTCACCTATTATCGCGTTTACACCGTCTCCGAACCTTATAATCTGATCCGAATAGCTCTTAACGTTTACGAGCCTTAGTTCTCTTATCATAACACGCCCTCCTCCAATCCCAATACTCCTCTTCCTCCTCTGAGGTATCCTTACCACCATCGCCCCCTTTTTCCTCAACACCCTTAGCCCCAAAAATCAAGTCCTCGACGAACCTGTCCACGAGGGCTACGTTGATTGAGGAGGATGAGAACACGCTCTTGAGCCTGAGGATCTCGTCGACGATATCCCCGTAATCGTAATTCGAAAGTATTCCCCTTATCACCGCCCTCTCTATGGATTCCCTGTCGTCGAAGTTGAGCCTAACGATCCGTCCGTCCTCGACGTTCCACCTCAACCTCACAACTATCGGGTCGAAGACCTCCTCGACTATCCTCCTCACCCTGTCCTCGTCGACCATCTTCCTTACGGTTCTCGTCGCCTTTATTGTCAGATCCACAACCGGCCTTAAGCCCGTCCTACGTTCCATCAAAAACCTCCTCAACTCCTCGTAGTCCGGGGAGTTCATCTCGTAGCTTAGAATGACGAAATCCCTCCTCCTATTCTCCACGAGCCTGTACCTCAACTCCCCGTCGTACTCCACATAAAAGAAACCCCTCCTGTATTCGAGCTCGGAAACGTCGCACGTTTCCAAGCTGCCGGGATTGAAAACGAAGTCCTTCTCGACGAAGCTCTTGTGTATATGCCCGAGCGCGACGTAGTCGACCTTTCCCCTCAACCTGTGAAGTTTCGTCGAGTTTATGCAACCGTACATGTTGACGTAACCTTCAACGCCGACGTGAGCCATGAAAACGGTAAAACCGTTTTTCCTTATCCTCCTCGCGTACTCCTCAAGCATCCTTTCCGTCAGAGCCCCGTAATACTTCATTCCGTATATCCTGACCCCGTCGAGGTCGACGAAGGCTCCGCTTTCCCCATCCCATTCTTCGACGATCATCCTCCCGTCCTCGAAGCTCGGTTTGAGATTTATCACGAGCCCGCTCCTCGCCAGATAGTCGAGCCAAGAGAACGTATCCCTGAAGTATGTGGAATCATGATTTCCCTCAACGGCGATAACCGGAATTCCCGCCTTCTTCGCCTTTTCCAACGCCTTAGTTGCCTGCGTGAGAGTCAGGGGATCTATGTCGCTCTTCTTATGGAACAGATCTCCCGCGATGAGGACGAAATCGACCTTCCTCTCGACGGCGAACTTAACGACCTCCAAAAACGCCTGAGCGAAGTCTATCGCCCTTTCCTCGGAATTGTATTGCCTGTAACCCAAGTGAACATCGGCCGTGTGAACGAATCTTAACATGAAGGTCACCCCGGTCTCTATCAAGCGAGAGATCGCCGGGAAGAATATATTTCATTTTTGCTCGAAAATATAAATTATACAACAGATATAATAAAAAACAAAAGCGTTATCTCTAAAAATTTCCGAAAGGATCGCAGAAGGATGAGCGAAGCTTCGAGGCTTTCCGAAATCTCCACCTCCCTGATAAGGAGGATGTTCGAGATCGTGGAGAGGGCGAGGAGGGAGGGTAGGGAAATAATAAACCTTTCTATAGGCGAGCCAGACTTCAGAACTGACGAGAGGATAATAGAGGCTGCGTGCAGGGCTATGAGGGAAGGTTACACGCACTACACCTCGAACTTCGGAATTCCTGAGCTTAGGTGCGCGATCGCGGAGATGTACGGGGTGGAGGAGGACAACGTCATGGTAACCGCTGGGGCGAGCGAGGCGTTGTTGAACGCGAGCTTGGCGTTCGTGGAGGAGGGTAGCGAGGTAATAATCCCCTCACCCAACTTCCTGTCATACTTCACCTACGCGAAGATGTGCAAGGCCAAGATAGTGCAGATAAGAACGCACGACAACGGCTTCGTGCTCGACCCTGATAGGTTGAACGAGGTCATGAGCGGGAACGTTTCCCTCATCTTCGTAAACTACCCGAACAACCCAACCGGCGTAGTTGCGGATTGGAGGAATCTGAAGGCAGTAGCGGAGATAGCCCAAGACTACGGGGCGATAGTCGTAAGCGACGAGATATACGACAAAATATACTACGACTCGACTCCCAAGAGCTTGGCGGGGTTCGAGAACGTCGTCGTGGTGAACGGTTTTTCCAAGTCCTTGGCCATGACGGGCTGGAGGGTGGGGTTCGTTCTGGCGAGGGAGGATCTGCTCGACTCCATGCTGAAGGTTCATCAGGTGAACGGCGTTTGCGCTCCGGCGTTCGCTCAAAAGGCGGTTGCGGAGATACTCCAGAGCGGAGCGTTTGAGGAGATCGTTGGAAGAATGGTGAAGGAGTTCAGGAGGAGGAGAGATTTCATCTATTCGCGTTTGAAGAAGTTTTACGACGTCGTTAAGCCGGAAGGTGCATTCTACGTCTTTCCGAACGTTCGTAAGAATTGCTTGGAGTTCGTGGAAGATTTGCTAATTAAAGCTGGAATAGCGGTCACGCCGGGCGTGGCGTTCGGGGAGGGGAACGAGACCTACGTTAGGGTGTCCTACGCGACGTCGATGGAGAACCTCAAGATCGCCATGGAAAGGTGGGAGAGCTATATTTCTCAGTCGGAGATATGAATTTAACGTTCCACTCAGCCCCGTAGTACTTTCTGACGATGTACAGGCCGAAAACGAGGAAGGGGATGAAGTAGAGAGCCCACAGTATGTTTATCAGCAGGGTTAGCTTTAGGTTGTAATTGACGGTATCGAGGAAC
>CAZQJR010000139.1:0-9725 GCA_964592825.1 uncultured archaeon
ACGGGCTTAACTACGCCTACGTCCATTCCCCTCTCCAAAGCTTCGGATATCAGGGATACCGCCAAGCTCGTCTTCCCCGAATCGAACGGCAGGAGTCCGACTATTAGAACCATCATCAGAATCCTAACTTCGGCATCTTGAAGGGCAACCTACCCTTCTCGAGCTTCTTCATCTTCTTCATGACGTTCTTCATCGTCTTGTAGTATCTCAGCAGTTCCTTAACGTCCTGCGGGGTCGTTCCGCTACCTATCGCTATTCTCCTTATTCGGGACGAATCTATTATCTTCGGGTTGAGGAGCTCCTCCTCAGTCATCGAATCCATTATGACCTTGAACTTCTTCATCTTCTCCTGAGTCATCTCCATGACGTTCTCATCAACCTTCAGACCGAAGCCGAAGGGTAGGAGCTCGAATATCTTGCTTATCGGCCCCATCTTCTGCATGGCCTCTATCTGCTTGTATATGTCCTTAAGCGTGAAAGAGCCCTTGAGGAACTTCTCGGGATCCAACTCCTCCTCCCTCGTCACCCTCTCTATCTTCTCCAGTAAAGCCCTTATGTCGCCCATTCCCAAAAGCCTCGAAACGAATCCCGCGGGATCGAAACGTTCGAAGTCCTCAACCTTCTCACCCGTTCCTATGAAGGCTATGGGGATTCCAATTTCCCTCGCAGCGGACAAAGCTCCACCTCCCTTGGCTGTTCCGTCGAACTTCGTTATGATTATCCCGTCTATGCCTATCGCATCGTGAAAAGCTTTGGCCTGCTTGCTCGCCAACTGACCTATCGCAGCGTCCAAAACGAGAAGCTTGTAATCGGGATTCGCAACCTTCGCTATCTCAATCATCTCGTCTATCAACTCCTTCTCCAACGCGTGCCTTCCGGCGGTGTCGATTATTATCATGTCGTAATCCCTGAGCTTCTGCAAAGCGTTCCTGACGATCTTAACGGCGTCCTTCGTCTCCTTCTCCCCATAAAACGCTATCTTGTAAGCTTCGGCCAACTGCCTCAGCTGTTCGTAAGCAGCTGGTCTCCAAGTGTCCGCACAAACCACAGCCGTTCTCAAACCCTTGTCCTTGAAGTATTTGGCCAGCTTTGCAGTTGTGGTGGTTTTACCGCTCCCCTGCAATCCAACGAGCATGATCTTCGATTTCTTCAGAGGGATTTCGAGCCCTTCCCCTATCCCCCTGAGCAACTCCTCGTAAACGATCTTGATTATGTGCTCCCTCGGATTGAGCCCCTCCAAAACCTCCTCGCTTAACGCTCTCTTCTTTATCGCATCCGTTATCTCCTTAACGTGCCTGACGTTAACGTCAGCCTTGATCAAAGCCCTTTGAATGTCCCTCACTATCTCTTCCACGAGCTTCTTATCCACGCTCGATGATCGCGTGATCTTCTTTATTACGTCCTTCAGAGCCTCCAACGCCATACGCTCAGAGTTTTTCAGGTTAGGATATAACGATTGCGGAAAGATATAAATGAATTTACACGTAAAAAACGGCATGGAGTATAGAATAGTTTGCAGGCCGAGCTACAGCCTTCTCGAGCTTAGGCTTGAGGACGGCGAGGAGGTCGTCGCGGAGGCGGGTGCGATGGTTTACATGAAGAACGTCGAACTTAAAACGGAGGTGAAGGGCGGGATTTTCGGAGGGCTCAAGAGGGCTCTGCTCGGGGGCGAAACCTTCTTCACGAACCGTTTCGTTGCGAGGGGAAAGGGGTTGCTCGGCCTCGCTCCCAGATACAACGGAGACGTAGTTCACATACCCCTCGAAGGAAGGATATTCGCCCAAAGTGGGGCGTTCTTAGCTTCCACGCCGGAGGTGGAAATAGATACGAAGTGGGGCGGTGGAAGGACGTTCTTCGCCGGAGAAGGGTTGTTTCTCCTAAAGCTCGAGGGGAGTGGAGACGTCTTTCTCGCATCTTTCGGCGGTGTGGAGGAGCTCGATGTTGACGGGAGTCTTATCGTGGATACCGGGCACATCGTGGCATTCGAGGACGGCTTAGACTTCGACGTTAGGAGGGTCGGCGGGTTGAAGGCGACGCTGCTGAGTGGAGAAGGGCTCGTGGCGGAGTTCAGAGGGCAAGGAAAGGTTTGGATTCAGACGAGGTCTGTAGCGGAATACATCGGCTGGATATCTTCTCTAATGCCAAAAAGGGATTAGATCCTCTTGACCATCCTGATCCATTTTCCCCACCTTCCCCTCTCCTCGAACCCGAACTTCTCGTAAAACCTCCTCGCCCTAACGTTTCCCACGCCAACCCAAAGCCCCGCAATCCTCCTACCCCTCTCCCTCGCGTAGTCCAAGGCTTTGAGGAGCAAGGCCGAACCTATCCCCCTTCCCTGCCAGTCGGGACGAACGAAGATCTCGTGTATCTCCCCCACTCCCTCGTCTTCGAAGAAGCTGAACCAATTGGCGTCGCAAGCGACGAAGCCAACGGGTCTGTCGTCGACTTCGGCGACGAAAAAGCCGTCCCTATCCCTGTTCATCAACCATCTGAAGTAGGACTTTATGTCCCTCGTCTTCGTATAGGCGTACTCCTCCAGCCCCCTATACGCGAGCCGATATATCTCGACGAAATCGTCCAAATCGTCGTTCGTTACGTTTCTGATCCTTATTCGCACACAGATACGTTTTTATTCTCGCTTTTAAAATTTGACGATTATGGAAACGCTCGAAATCCTCAAAAGGCTCGTAGAGATCCCCTCGCCCTCGGGTAAGGAGGACGAACTCATCGAATTCCTCGTCGATACGTTCGAGGAGATGGGTTACGAACCCACGATTTTGGAGGACGAAGTGAAGGACGTAGTAGTAAATCCGAAGGCGAAGATCTGGATAGCCACTCACCTCGATACCGTACCCGTTAAGAGGGGTTTCGAGTTCGACGGCGTTTACGCTTACGGGACGGGAGTTTGCGACACCAAGGGTAGCATAACGGCCATAATTTTGGCCTTGAAAGAGATAGAGGACTTGAGGATTGGGATCGCGCTTTTCTCGGACGAGGAGGAGGGGGGTAGGGGGTCTAAAATCTTCGTGGAGAGGTTCGAGCCGGGCGTTGCGGTGGTGATGGAACCGACATCCCTTAGAATAGCCAACGTTCATTACGGATCGCTCGAGGTGGAGATGGAGTTCAGGGGGGAATCGGCGCACGGCTCCACTCCGGAGTTCGGCAAGAACGCGATAGAGATGGCGATCCGTACCGTACTCGATCTTAAGAATAGCTTGGGGAAGGGGATCAAGATGCTCGTTCAAAAGATCGAGGGTGGTTGGGACGAGTACGCAGTTCCGGATCTCTGCAGGGTAAGGCTCGACTTCGTGTTCCCTCCAGAGATCGGATCGGAGGATCTGGTTGCGATGATCTCACGCTTCGGGAAGTTCGAGGTGATTGAGAGGAGCGAGGGTTTCGTGAGCGGTAGGAGTGCCGAGATCCTCGCGGATGCTATAAGAATGGCAGGAATGAAGGTGGAATACTGCGCCATGCCCTCGTGGACGGACGCCGTGAACCTCAGAGCGGCCGGATGGGACGTCGTGGTCTTCGGCCCGGGGGAGCTGCACTACTGCCACACGCCGAAGGAGAGAATAGACCCGAAAGAGATAGAGATGGCGAAGGACGTTCTGACGGCCTTAAACGACTTAGCACGGCGGTTAGAATGAGCGCGGCCAGAAAGGATAGGTTGAGGGCGAGTAGAAAGAAGGCGACGTAGTCGGGAAACATCAGACGGCCATGCGCGAACACGGTTTCACCCCTAAAGCCAGGGCCCGGATTCGAACCGGGGTCAGGGGATCTGCAGTCCCCCGCATAGCCCCTCTGCCACCCTGGCCTATACGTTGGTTCGCGAAGGGATATATAAGGGTTGTGGATCGGAAAGCTTATATACATCCATCCATTATCATGATAATGGTAATCTTAAAATGACTATTATAATGTGTTTGTATGACACTGTATGTAACCGTATTTTTCAAGCAATAAATTTTTTTAGCCAACTGTCGATAGATCTACCACATACGGGTGATAGACATGCACAAGGAAGAGATAGTGCTTTTACATCTGGCGTTGTTCCACGTAAAGAGGTTCTTCGAGGATGCGGGCATTGCGAACGGTCACTTCAAGCAGTACGACGAGCTCGGTGTACAGCCCGTACACATACACAAAAGCAAGGCGGATCATAAAAAGGCCATAATGTTGTTGTGTAAAGGAATTTCGGAGATATTTAAAGAGAATCCGCCGGATGAAATTTTGAGAAATCCCAAGATTCAGGAGTTGCTTCAGTCTATTGCCCCATGAGTTCCAACGCCATTAGATACGCGTCTTCCCCATCGTTGTAGTAGTTGGGGATGACATCGATGATCTCAAATCCATTTTTTTTATACAACCTCTGAGCGACGGTGTTCGAAACCCTAACCTCGAGCAGAATCCTCTCCTTTCCCCTCTGCCTGCACCTCTCTATCGCGGCCTTCAACAACTTACCACCTATCCCCCTTCCCCTGAACTCCCTTCTAACGGCAAACGAAACGATCTTCGCATTCTTCCCGTGGTTCATCAGGGCTATGTATCCCACCACCTTCCCACCCACGTCCGCTACGATAAGGTCGCTACCGAACGTTATGTAGATGTAGGCGTCGTAAACGGGATTTCTGTTTCCAAACGCCTCCGCGTCTATCTCGACTATGTCCCTAAAGTCCCTCGCCTCGTAATCCCTTATCACCACCGACAGCACAAACCGTATCTCCACTCGGGTGTTAAAGATGTTATGCTGTGCGACGCGATCGTCGACTACATAGCCAAGCGTTACGACGGGAAGGTCGTAGAGGTGGGGATAGGTTGGATGTTCGAGGTGGCGAAGTCCCTTGCAAGGAGGGGATTCAAGGTCGTTGCAACGGACATAAGGAGGATAGACGTCCCCGAAGAAATAGAGTTCCACATCGACGACATAACGAATCCGGACATCGGGATTTACGAGGGTGCGAGTCTCGTTTACTCCCTCCGTCCACCGTTGGAGCTCTATCCCCACATAGTGAGGGTCGCGAGAACCGTAGGTGCGGACTGTCTGATAAGACCGTTCGGAAACGATTTCTCAACGGACGGTAGGTTGGTGAACTACGGGGGGGAGAGGTTCTACGTTTGGTTGAGGTAGTAGTTGTAAACGGCCGTGATCAACCCCGCCACCATTGGAGCGAGGAAGAATCCCGCCACTCCCCCGACCATCGCGCCCCCTATGAAGGCGAGCATAAGGACGAGTGGGTGGATCTTGGACGTGTAACCGACGAAGTGGGGACGGATTATGATCTCGGGAACTATGTAGAGAAACACGACGCCTATCAGGAGAAACCATATCGCCGTTGCTACGCTCTTAGTTGCGAGGTAGAACGCCACGGGCAGGATTATCATCCACTCCGCGAAGATGGGTATCAGGGCTGCGAGGAACATGAGTCCGGATAGCATGGGGGTCAGGGGGACGTTGAACGCGAGGAAGTAGGGTATGCTAGAGAACCCTATGAGCATGGCGACGACGAAGTTGCCGAACCACAGTCCCAAAAACGTCTCGTCTATCTCCTTAACGAACCTTCCGAACTCCTCCCTTCTGTCCTCGGGAATAAGTCTTATAGTGTTCTCTATGAACGTCTCCCCGTCCACGAGTGCGTAGTAGCAAACTATGGCCGAAACCACGAAGTTCGTTAGAAACATGATGAACCTCTTGGTAACGTCTATGGCTGAAAGCTCGAACCTCCCCTTTATGAGCTCTATAACGCTCGGAATGTACTCTACCACCTTCCTCACGTATTCCTCCTTGACCCCGAGATCCCTCAGGATCTTCGCAACGTTGTATTCGAGTTCCTTCTGGTGCGTTAGGACGTATATGGCCTGATTTATCCCCTGAAATATCCCGTAGAACATCAGAAAGAAGAGGGGAACGACTATTATCAGAGTCGCGAGGACGGAGGACGTAACCCTTCCCATCCTCTCCAGCCTCTTCTTTATCGGTTTGGCGACGTAAGAAAAAACGATGCCCATTATTATGCCGTCGAGGAGGGGGAGGAAGAAGTAGAACGTGAGGGCAACGACTATCACGACCGCCACGACGAGGACGATCGCCCACTTGTTGTCGTCCAAAATCCCTACCTCCTCAGGAATCCGAAGAACCCCTTCTTCTCCTCCTTCTCTTCAACCGCTTCGACTCCCGCTATCTTGCTCGCGAGCTCCCTTATGGCCTTCGAGGCGGGGCAGTCGGGGGAACGTAAGACTACGGGCTGGCCGAAGGAGACTGCCTTCTTCACCTCGGGATCTTCGGGGATTACGGCGAGAACTTCCCCTCCGATTATCTTCTCTATCTCCTTTCTGTCCATCTCAAAACCGCTTTTGGTCCACTTATTAACAACTATCCCCGTTAGCTTGGTCTTCAACTTCTCGGCTATTATCTTGGTCTTCAAAGCGTCCGTTACGGACGATATGTCGGGATTGACGACGAGCAAAAGCTCCTCGGCACATTCCAAACCTATCAGGGTGATCTTGCTCAAACCTGAGGGACAGTCGAGGAAGACGAACTCCGTTCTGTCGAGCAAATATTCAACCACGTCCCTTATCCTATCGGGATCAGCCGTTTTGAGTCTGTCGAAGCTGAGACCCGCTGGTATGAACTTAACCCCGCCCGGGCCGGTGTAGATGGCGTCCTCAACCTTCGCCTCCCCCGCGAGGACGTCCTGAAGGGTCGTGGGCATGCCCTCCATTCCCAAGACCAACTCCAAGTTTGCCATCGCCAAGTCGATATCGATGAGCGTGACGTCTTTACCCATCTCCGCAAGGGCAACACCCAAATTGGCAGTTACGACCGTCTTTCCGGTTCCCCCCTTACCCGAGGCCACTGCGATTACTCTCGTCATTGTTACTCAGCCTAAGAAATAATTATATTTAAATTTTGGCGATTTTTTTCCGTGAGGCTCAGGGATGTCCTCGTCAAGATCCTCAGAAACAGAGGAATCGAGACCATCTCCACAGACGTCGAAAGGATACTCGAGAGTGACGACGTGATTCAAGCTATGGCGGTTTGGATAGCCAACGGAAGGTACGGGGTTTGCGAAGGTCACAGGGGCGTGGCGTTCGACCTCGAAGGGAGGAGGGTGGAGGGAAAGGCCAAGGTTCACGTCGGGAGTTGTCCCAACCCGATGTTGGGAAGGGAGGAGTTGGTTGGAGAAGCGGAGAGGGTGGGATTTCCCTACGTCGTTATAGACTGCTCCCTTTACGAGGGGCACATTGAGAAGGAGAAGAGGAAGCTCAAGCTCCAGATAAACCAGACCCTCGGAGTGATCAGGAGGTTCATGTGGGATGAAAGGTTGATCGTAACGGGGCACGATTTCGGGATCGGCGTTTACTACCCCTCTACCTCCGCTTTCGTGAAAGAGAAGGGTCTGAAGGAAGTCATACTCCTCGATCCGAACGGAGAGGAGGTTTTCGAAGGACAGAGGGCGGAGTGCTATGTGATAGGGGGCATAGTGGACAAGGTGGGTAACAAGAGGGGATGGACGTCGAAGCTCGGAGAGAAGCTCAGGAGAGAGGGGGTGGAGTTCAGGTCGATGAAGATACTGCTTAGGGGGGACGTGATCGGCGTTCCGGACAGGCTGAACACCATAGCGGAGATAGTGCTGAGGGTAGTTTTGGACGGTGAGGACGTTGAGGGAGCCATAAGGAGCGTGCAGAGCAGGTTGGTGGCGAGGTGGAGGCTAAGAAAGGAGTTGCCGAAGAGGACTATAAGGATAGACGTGAACGGAAGACCGTTCAGGGTTGTGAGGAGATCCGTCTTCGAAGAGTTCGACTGGCTAAACCTGAGGAGGGAGGATTTCTACAGGGTGTGTTCCGAACTCGGATACTTGGTCTTGGACGACGGGGTGTTCGACGAAATCGTTAAGGACGCGAAGTGGGATGAGAGGAGGGGGAGGTACGTTGTTCAGGGTAATTCCGGCTGTCGATCTCAAGGGCGGTAGGGTGGTGAGGCTGAGGCAGGGAAGGGAGAACGAAGTCACGGTTAGCGTGGACAACCCCGTAGAGGTGGCGGAGGGATGGGTGAGGAGGGGAGCGAGGGTTCTACACGTCATAGACTTGGACGGGGCTTTCGAGGGAAAGCTGAGGCACGAGGACGTGATATTAGAGATAAGGAGAAGGGTGGACGTCGAAATTCAGGTGGGAGGGGGAATAAGGAGCGTCGAGATTGCGGAGAGGCTAATCGAAAGGGGAATAGATAGGGTGATAATAGGAACTTTGGCCGTTAGGGACGTGGACGCGGTCAGGGAGCTCGCGGAAAGGTATCCGGGGAGGGTGATGGTTGCTGTGGATTCGAGGAAGGATAGGGTGGTGGTGGAGGGGTGGAAGAGGGCGACGGAGATGAGTCCAGTCGAGGTAGCTAAGCTGTACGAGGATCTCGAAGTCTCCGTTCTCTACACGAACGTGGACGTTGAAGGGCTCGTTTCCGGGATAGCGGTAGAGAAGATAAGAGAGGTGGTGAAAGGAACGTCCCTTCCCGTTTACGTCGCCGGAGGAGTTACCACGAGGGAGGACGTGGAGAGGATAAAGGACACCGGAGCGGTCGGCGTGGTGATAGGTTCCGCCCTTTACATGGGCAAGCTGAGGTTGGAGGACGTATTGGATTTGGAGGAGGATTGACGTGAGGGTGAAGAGGAAGGCGATTGTCAGAAGGAAAACGCTCGAGGTGGACATCACCGTAACATTGGATCTCGACGATAGGTTCGAGAGTGTGGATACGGGAATTCCGTTCTTCGATCACATGCTCAAGACGTTCGCGAGGTACGCGAGGCTCGGGCTGGAGGTGAGGGCGAGGGGGGACGACGAGCACCACACGATCGAGGACGTAGCCATAGCCTTGGGGAGGGCTATTTGTAGGGCTTTGGGAGATAGGAGGGGCATAGCGAGGTTCGGTGACGCCATCGTTCCTATGGACGACGCGCTTGCCTTGTGCGCCATCGACGCCGGGGGAAGGGGTTACTTCCACATCGAGGGGAAGATCGGGGATTCGGGGATCAAGTTCGAGGACTTCGTCCACTTCTTCGACACCCTGTGCAGAAACGGAGGAATCAACGTCCACCTTTCAGTGAAGGGGTTCAACTCCCACCACATGATGGAGGCGTGCTTTAAGGCTTTCGGGATCGCTTTCGGGAAGGCCAAGGAGTTCGGAGGTGTCGAGTCGCTCAAAGGTGTTAGCGGAACGGAATTATAAGCCTAAGATATCCTATGAACGGTATCCTGAACTTCGCAACGCCCACTATCCAAGCCCTCTTGACTGGAAGTATCCTCATGCCGTCGAGCTCCGCGAGTTGGTCGGGGTAGGGGTTGTGATCTCCCTGAGTTATGTATCCCGAGCAGGGTGCGGTGTAGTTGGTTAGTATCAACCTCCCCGTCGTGTGATCGAGAATTGGAATCCTGTCACCCTTGTTCACCCAAGCTATCACCCTGTGGATTATGGGCGTTAGGCTACGATCGCCGTCGGGATAGTAAACTATGACGTCCCCGTAGTCCCCGAACATCTTGTAGTGAATCCTCTTCCCCTCCACCCAAGTGATTATCTTCGTCCTCGAAGGGCTTACGAGTATGACTACATCCCCTATATGGAGGTGGGGCTCCATGCTCCCCGACTGAACCGCAACCATGAACGGCCAAGTCCCTGTTAGGGCTATTCCAACTCCGACTATGATTCCGGCAACTACGAGCGTGGTTACGATGTCCTT
>CAZQJR010000140.1:0-3213 GCA_964592825.1 uncultured archaeon
TCCCCGTCTATCTTCACGTATCTCCTCGAAAGCTTATGGAGATCGAGCGTTCTCGCCTCGTCGAGGTCGTGGATCAAACCGAGCACGCAAGCCCTGCAAGCCCTGTCGAAGTCCCCCGTTTCGAGGTAGGTTACGAGAAAGGCTATTAAAGCCGTTCTAAAGCTGTGCTCCGCTACGGATTCCGGATCCTTTATCCCCACCTTGAACCATCCCGAACGGGGGATCAGCTTGAGGGCTCCGGCCTCGAACAGGAAGTCGACGATGTTTCGCATGGAGCATTTAGAGGGTTAGGGAAGTTAACGCTTTCGAATGGCCAGACTGAGGACTATGGCGAAGAGAACGGCCAAAAGCTTGAATCCCGGGATCTTCGGGAAGAAGGACGCTTTGCTCTGCTTCGTGGGTGTCGGTTCGGGGGTAGTTGTCGTTTTGGGTTCCGGCCGTGGCTTGGGCTTGACTACGATCGTTTTGCTCGTCGAATTGACCGTATCGGAGATGACGGTCAAAGTCACCCTATAAGTGCCCGCCTTATCGTAAACGTGCTCCACGACGCTCCTGTCGGTTTCGATTCTCTTTCCGTCGCCGAAGTCCCAAACGTACTTCTCCCCCGTTCCCTTGGCGATGAACTTCACCTTTTCCCCTACCGTCGGATTCTCTGGCGTGAATTCGAACTCGGCCAAGGGTTTAACTTTGGACTTGAACGCGTAAACGTAACCGCTTTCCGTCCCCGCGACGACCCTACCACCGTCGGAGATTCCAACGAAGGATATTACGTCGTCGAAGTTGTCGTATATCCATAGAATCTTTCCGTTTCTGTCGAAGACTACGAGCTTCTTACCGCTGCTCGCGGCGACGAACTTTCCGTTTTCCGAAACGGCAACGTGAACGGGGCCGAAAAGCATGTTGATCTTCCAGAGAGTTCTTCCGTTTTCAAAAACGTAAAGCCTCCCGTTATCACAACCGACGGCGAGCAAACCGTCTCCGGCGCTCATTGACACGGGCAACCCTTCAACCCTGTAAACTGCCACGAGGTATCCGTACTCGTTGAACGTTAGAACTTCCCTAAACTCACCTCCGCTGACGGTAACCTTCCCGTCGGAAACGCATAGGAGATACGGGTAGGGGGATTCGAGCCTCGTATGAACCCCGTAGTACCATCCGTTAACGTAGCTCCAACTCCATCCCTTCTGACAGAATTTCGACCCGCAACCCGTACACTCGCGAAGGATGTAAATCCTGCCGAGCATGTCCTCCGCGCCCACCAAGCATCCGCACTCGGATATCCCTACCCTACAAACGTCCCCCTTAGCATCGACGCTCACGAGAACCTTGCCGTTCCTATCCAAGACGACTATCTTCTTGCTGCACCCTACCGCAACCCTCCCGTTCGGAGAAACGCTAACGGAAAGGACGGTCGCTCCGACGTTCTTCCTCCAGAGGAGCTTGTTTCCATCGTACAGATAAACGTTCCTCCCCGCCCCAACGACGAGATAATTCCCACGTATGTCCAAACACGACGCCCTCATTCCCCTCTTCCACTTTATCCCGTTAACGTCGAACTTGACCAAAGTTCTACCGTTACAGCAGGCGGCGAACGTCCCGTTGTTCGATATCTTTAGATCGGTAAGCCAAGGGGACACCTTAAAACTGAAGCTAGGCTCGTTTATTACGACGCAGCTTGCGGGCACGATGAGGAGGATGAGCGTAAGCAGGATCATCGCCACCCTTCGCATACCGTACGATAAACTTTATTAAAATATAAAATTTGAGTGTAAGTGCATATGCATATACACAACGGACCCGCCGGGATTTGAACCCGGGTCAAGGGGTCCGAAGCCCCTTAGGATGTCCAGGCTACCCCACGGGTCCTCCGTAGTCATTATTCGAAAGATATTTATAAGGTTTTGTGGCGGTTCTTAGGGGTTAATCATGACGTTAAACGTTCTTTTGGATGAAGGTAGCTTTTCAGAGATCGGCGTCAACGCTGGCTTCGGAACCATCGACGGAAGGCCTATTTGCGTTTACCACCTCAAGGGAAAGGTCTGCAGGTGTTCGACGGAGATAGTAGAACTCGCTCTGAAGACCGGAACCCCGATACTGACCGTTCTCGAATGCGACGGAATGGAAGTGTCGTTCGAAGCCCTCTCAAGCGTCGCAAAGCTTTCCTCGAGTTTGGCTCTTGCGAGTGGCGTGGTTCCGAGGATCAGCGTGGTGGCGGGGAAGATCCACGGAGTTCTATGCTATCCGCTTGGGGATTTCGTGGTGGCGATAAAGGGAGGGGAGATGAGCCTCGTTCCGCCCGATGTAATAAAGCTCGTAACCGGAAAGGACGCGCAGGTGGATCTGGAAAGTCACTACGGCGGAGAAAACGTTCACCTTCTCGCCGAAAGCGAGGAGGAGGCGGCGGAACTCGTCAAGAGGTTGATAAGCTTCCTACCCCTCAACAACATGGATGACCCCCCGATCGCAGAAACGAGCGACGATCCGGCGAGGAAGTGCGAGAGAATCAAAATTCCGGAAGATCCCTACGCGCCGTACGATGTGAGGGAGGTAATAGCCGACATCGTAGACGACGGGGATTTCATGGAGATTCAGCCTAAGTTCGCTCCGAGCGTCGTGGTGGGATTCGGCAGGCTTGACGGGACGAGCGTCGGTGTTGTTGCAAACGATCCTATGCACGACATGGGATGTCTAAACTTCGACGCCGTGAGGAAGGTGGCGAGGTTCGTGAGGTTCTGCGACGCCTTCAACATCCCCATAGTCAACCTCGTCGATACCCCCGGATTCATGCCCGACAACGATCAGGAGTTGAGGGGACTCGCCTACAATTCCACGAAGCTTCTGCAAACGTATTCCGGTGTAACCGTTCCCATGATAACCGTGGTTCTCAGAAAGGCCTACGGATCCGCGTACGTATCCATGGGAAGCAAGTTCGCCGGAGCGGACGTGGTTTACGCTTATCCAAACGCCGAATTCGCCGTTATGGACGTGGACACGGACGTGAGAACGATTTACGGGGAGTTGGGTGAAGAGGAAAGAAGGAGGAAGGTAGAGGAGTACAGGAAGACTGAAGCAAGTGCTGAGAGGGCTTTGGAAAGGGGATTCGTCGACGCGATTATAGAACCGGAGTGGACGAGGAGCAGGATAATAAACGCTCTCAGAATGCTCGAAACGAAGAGGAGAAGACTGCCACCCAAGAAGCACGACACGTGAGGT
>CAZQJR010000141.1:0-15744 GCA_964592825.1 uncultured archaeon
TGCGAGTTCAACGTTGGAGTGAGGTGAGCGGGATGAGAAGGTGGTTGGCGTTGGTGTTGGCGTTGGTGATTGGAACGGGTGTCGTGCTGGCGGCACCCATGAAGGCACCCATGAATAAAGTAATGAAAGAAAATAGACCCATAGCGCAAAAGAACGTCTGCACGAACACGACGATGGAGAAGAGTATGGAAAATAAGACTGTGAGGAGAATGGAGAGAGCAGTGAAGAGGGAAATCGAGAAGAGGATCATAGAGCACAGAATCAGGGAGGTAAAGATGAGGCACAGGATGACCGAGATGAGAATTAAGATAGAGAGGGCCAGAGCGATGGTTGAAGAGGCGAGGATGAAGTATCTGGAGGCCAAGAAGAGGTACATGGAGCTCAGGAGGAGGGGTCTCAGTGATCCGGAAACGTTCAGGTGGGCTAAGAGATACCTCTGCAACGGGGTAAGTTACGTCGAAGCTTGGTTGGAGAGGCTGATGGTTCAGGTAGAGAACTCGAACATGGGTGCGGCTCAGAAGCAGATGCTCATGGAAAGAATAAGGAACTGCCTCATGGCTCTCAACAAGAGCGAGATCGCCGTCAACTCGAGCACTACTCCCGACGAGTTGAGACAGGCGGTCACGGAACTTAGGAAGACTTGGAACGACGTCAGGATAGAGATAAAGTCCGTGGTGGGGCAGATAATAGTTACCAAGCTCACCGCGGTGGTGGACAAGGCCGAAGACGTTGCTATGAAGCTCGAGGCCATCAACGAAACCAACGCCACCCTAATCGAAGATTGCCTAAAGAAGCTCGACGAGGCCAAGCAGAAGCTGAACGAAGCAAACGAGTTGTTCGAGGAGATGCCAAACGCCACTGATCCAAACAAGTTATACTTGGAGGGGAGAAAGCTACTGTTTGAGGCAAGGGAGCTCATAAGACAGGCGTTCATGGACATAAAAGAGGTTTACTTCGAGCTAAGGCATATCAGGGTCGGGCACGTGTTCTTCGGTAACGAAACCGGAGAGCTGTTCGTCGTAGGCAACGGAACGGCGAGCGTAAGCATGAGCGGTGTGGCGGTCGTAGCTGTCAACGGGAGCGTGACCGTAACTCCTGCGGAGGCCGTAACCTCCGTGGTGGGAATGAACGCTACGAGAAACGACGGAACCCTCGTAGCGAGCGGGCACGGGAGGATCATAGTGAGGGGAAGCAACGTGACCATCGACGTCAGCGGTAGCTTCATGAGGATCTTCGTCAAGGGAGAGGGAACGGCGAGGCTGAGCGGTACCGGAGCCTACAGGATGAAGCCGAGCCCGAACGCCACGATTGAGGAGGGAACGTTCGGAAACGTAACTTTGGAGTTCGGGGTGGTAAGATGAGGAGGTTGGCGATATTGATCGTGCTGGGCGTTCTCCTGCTCGGCTGTGCGCACCCCACCAGCCCCAAGGTGCATCCGCAACCCCAACACACCCAACCGCACAACCCCCCGCCACAGCCCCAACCGACGCAGATCCCGATTAACGTGAACGATACCCTCACTGAAGTAAACGAACTGCTCAACGAACTGCAGAGCGTAGACAACGTGAGCTTCAACCTCTGATCAACTTACCGTATCTGTCTATTTCCCCTTTTTTTATCCTCGTAGAAGATATCGGTTTTCCGTCCTCCGCAAGAACGAAGTCCACGACAACTATCCTTATCGGTTTCTTTCCCATTTCCCTCCTCTTTTCGTTTATCAGCCTCGCCGTCCTATACGTTTCCGGGGAAACGACGATGTAATCGAAGTCAATCTCGAGGGTCTTACCGTAAGGATCGCATATCTTCACGATCTCCGGTTCGAATCCGTATTTCCTTTTAACGTAACTCTTCACGTTTTCGACCCTTATTTTGAACGGAAGAACGGATCTCAACCTCCTACGCGCCATCTCGTCGCACGTTACCCCTATCATTATGTTCCTTCCCCCGAGCTTCACGGCGACGTCTATCAGCCTCTTGTGTCCTTCGTGCAACGGCTCGAACGTTCCTCCCAACGCCACCTTCATCCTTTCACGACTCTACCGACCTAAAATAAGGTTATCTGAAGTGGGGTATTATCTTCCTTCCTATCGTCCTTATGGCCTTGGCCTTGTCCTTTCCTATCGGACTCCCCACCACGATCTGAGTTACGCCCAAGCGTTCAAGGCTCCTAATCCTTTCGATCACGTCGTCGGGCGTTCCCGCGATCGAGAAGGCTTCGATCATTTCGTCCGTTACGGCGTCCGAAACCGCCTTCCAGTTCCCCTTTGAAAACGCCTCCTTCAAAGCCCTCCTCACCCTCTCAACTCCCTCTTCATCTATCCCGTGCCTCTCCAAAACGTCCTTCGGAGCACCGGAAACTATGAACGCCACGACGGGTTTTACCGCACCTACGGCCACGTTCGGATCGTCGTCAACGCTAAATGCGGAACAAACTGCTACATCGAATCCCTCCCTCGGATTGAGGCAACTCATTGCGAACTCAACGTCCTTGGGGTGGGACGCATTTATTATAACTCCATCTCCGATCTCAGAGGCGAGCTTGAGCATCTTCGGCCCCTGAGCACCGACGTATATTGGGAAGGGCTTCACCTTGAAGTTCATCCTCGCGCCCTCGAACCTGAACGCCTTCCCCTCGTAGCTCACGACCTCCCCGCCCATCAGCCTCCTAACGATCTCAACGGCCTCCCTCACCCTCGTCAACGGTTTGCTCTGCTCGATCCCTATCTGCCTCAAAGTGAACTTATCTCCAGCCCCTATGCCCAAAATCGCTCTACCGTCGCTTATTTCGTTCAACGTCGCTACCGCCGAGGCGACGACCGCGGGATTTATGTGGTAGGGGTTCGTGACCCCCGTCCCTATTTTAACCCTCCCCGTCGCCCTCGCTATCCCGCTCAAAACCACGAGAGCGTTTCTGTTGTTGTAGTGGTCGGTTATCCAAACGTAACCGAACCCGCATTCCTCCGCCAGCTTGGAGTAGTATTCGAGCTCGTAGCACGGAACGTTCGGAAGCAACTCCACTCCGAACTCCATGTCGTGTATTATCCATCACTATTTTTAAAGATAGTTGTTTGGGGCAACGTTTTTGAGGTGCTGGATGGAGGAGGGAACATGAGGTACAGGTTCGTAGACCACACCGCCGATGTCGCCTTTGAGGTTTACGGTTCGAACCTTAAGGAGCTCATAGAGAACGCCACTCTCGCGTTTTACGATGCTTTCGTTTTCCTCGATAGGCTTGAGGTTACTGAAAGCAGGAACGTCGGCGTCGAGGCCGATTCTCCGGATTACCTGCTCTTCAACTGGTTGAACGAGCTCCTCTTCCTTTTCGAAACCGACCTGTTCGCGGGGAAGGAGGTAAGCGTCGACGTGAGCGAGAACGGTGGATTGAGGGCGGAGGGGACTTTGAGGGGTGGGAAGCTCAAACCCGAGCTCGTCAAAACCGAACCCAAGGCGATAACCTTCCACAAGTTCAGAGTGGAGAGAAGGGATGGGGAATGGTACGCTTTCGTAATAATAGATATTTAGTAAAGCTCATAAGTTAACCCATCCAAATCGATTTTGCGGTGGTGTTCATCATGAACATATTCGAAGACATACTCACTTCTCCGAAGATCTTCAAAAACAGGGACGTGCTTCGTCACACCTACACCCCCGACGATCTTCCGCACAGGGACGAGCAGATAAGGGCACTCGCATCCATCTTAGCCCCCGCCCTGAGGGGAGAGACTCCATCGAACGTTCTCATCTACGGAAAAACGGGAACGGGAAAAACGGCTACGGTGAAGTTCGTTGGAAGACAGCTTGAGGAGATGAGCAGGAAGCTTAACGTTCGGTGCATGGTTCACTACATAAACTGCGAGCTCATAGACACCCAGTACAGGGTTCTCGCATCCCTCGCGAACGCTTTGGGGAGAACCGTCCCCATGACGGGATGGCCAACCGATCAGGTTTACGAGGAGGTGAAGAAGGCCATAGACGTGAAGGAGCAGACGGTGATAATAGTCCTCGACGAGATAGACAAGCTCGTGAAGAAGGGTGACGAGGCTCTCTACAACCTTTCGAGGATAAACTCGGAGTTGGAGAAAGGAAAAGTTAGCATAATAGGCATATCGAACGACCTGAAGTTCAAGAACTACCTCGATCCGAGGGTGATATCCTCGCTGAGCGAGGAAGAGATCATATTTCCCCCCTACAACGCGGAACAGCTGAAGGATATCTTGGAGCAGAGGGCCAAGCTCGCCTTCTACGAGGGAGTGCTCGAAGACGAGGTCATCCCCTACTGCGCGGCCTTGGCCGCTCAGGAGCACGGGGATGCGAGAAAGGCTTTGGATCTGTTAAGGGTTAGCGGGGAGATTGCGGAGAAGGAGAACGCGGATAGGGTTACTAAGGAGCACGTAAAGAAGGCGGTGAAGAAGATCGAGAGCGATCATATTGCCGAAGCTGTCAGAACCCTTCCCGCACAGAGCAAGGTTCTGCTGTTCGGAATGGTTCTTCTCACGGAATCGGGTTGCAGGAAGTTCACGACGGGAGAGGTGTATGCGGTTTACAAGAACCTCTGCAGGCGTGTGGGGTTGGACGTTCTGACCCAGAGGAGGATAAGCGATCTGATTTCGGAATTGGACATGCTCGGCATCATAAACTCCATAGTGATATCCAAGGGAAGATACGGGAGGACGAGGGAGATCAAGCTGGACGTGCCGATAGATGACGTTAAGAGGGTCATACTGGAGGATTGCAGGCTCGAGGCCTTGGAGAGAGTTGAGAAGGATCTAAAGAGCGTCGTATCCCTTAGCGTTTTTGAGGAAGCTTGATCCTTCACGAACAACAATTTTAATCGTTTATAATTATAAGAGTTAATAATTCTGGAAAGTGATAAATACCACCAAATCCTATTTCGTTTAGGTGACCGGTATGATGGCTTTGATTTCACAAAAGGAACTTAAACCTTACGAATTCAGGGACAAGTTTGGTGAAAGGATCGTAATCAGGCTTTACGATCATCGTAGGGATAGGGAAAAGCTCATAGGGATGTACGAGAAGTTCGATCCGGAAGACAGGTGCTTGGGCTTACCCCCTTTGACGAGGGAGGGGATAGAGAGGTGGATAGATTACCTCGCGGATCAGGGGTGCAACATAGTTGCGGAGCACGAGGGGAGGATAGTTGGTCACGTTGCCATAGTCCCCCTGAGCAACAGGAGGGAGGTCGAGTTGGACATATTCGTCCTTAAGGAGTATCAGGGTAGGGGGATAGGACAGGAGTTGCTGAGATACGCCATAGAATACTGCAGGAGAATGGGATTCGACGGAATATTCGTTCTGACGGAGTGCCTCAATTTCAGGGCGAAGAGGTTGTTCAAGAAGTTCGGATTCGTAGTGCTCGAGGAGGACGGGGACGAAACGTTCATGTATCTTAAGCTCAACCCATCATAGCCCTCCTGAGGAACCAGACCTCGAGCTTCAGGCACTTGGTCGCCTCGCACTCCTTCTCCAAGCAACCGAAGCACGGCGGTAGTCCCGTGAGTTCTTCCATCTTTTCCATTACCGCCCTTAAGCTGAGCTCTTCCTCCTCTTCCTCCTCTATCTCCGCCTCGGCCGGGACGATCTTGAACGTCTTTACGCCGTCGACGACGACCTCTACCCTCTTTATTAACCCCTCCTTCTCGAGCTTCCTAAGAATGCGCGAACACTTACTGCTGTCTATCTTCAACTCCTTCCAAAGATCCTTCTGAAGAATCGCACCCCTTTCCCTCAAAATTTGGAGGATCTCCTCTCTCGTGTCCATCTGCAATCTCCTTAAGCTTTTTTAAATGTGCTCCTCATACGGCTGGATGATTATTATGTTGTTCCCCCTCAGAACTATAGTTCCCAAGTTCCTGACCTTCTCCCCGTTCTTGTACTCCATCGCGTTGCTGAGGTGGAGGTTCATGTAGTCGTCGACGCCCTCAAGCCTGCCGACGAGATCGCTTTCCTCCCCCTTCATTTCAACCCTAATTACCTTGCCGATCAACGACTTGACCATCTGATTCGGTAGCATCCCCTATCACCCCTATACAGAGTTTTTCGGCAAAATTATTTTAGGGTTGTGGTGCCAGCAAAGATCTTGAGTTACAAAAACCGTATATATATCTTTCCCTCTCCCCCCGCTATGGCGATCCTCGTCACGGGCGGTGCCGGGTTCATAGGAAGTCACGTTGTGGACAGGCTCGTCGATATGGGGGAAGACGTCGTCGTAATCGACAACCTCAGTTCGGGAAGGAAGGAATATCTGAACGAGAACGCGGTGTTCTACGAGCTCGATCTTTCTAAAGACGATCTGTCCGAAGTTTTCAAACGGCACGACGTTGAGGAGGTTTGGCACATAGCGGCGAATCCGGACGTCAGGGTGGGGAGCGAGAACCCCGACGAGATATACAGGAACAACGTCCTCGCAACGTATCGGTTGCTCGAGGCCATGAGGAGGTTCGGAGTGAAGAGGATTGTTTTCACGTCCACATCCACCGTTTACGGGGAAGCGAAAATAATACCCACCCCCGAGGATCATCCCACGATCCCAATATCCATATACGGGGCATCGAAGGTCGCGTGCGAGGCTATGATAGCTTCCTACTGTCATACGTTCGACATGAGGGCTTGGATATACAGATTCGCCAACGTAATAGGGAAGAGGAGCAACCACGGGGTGATATACGACTTCATAATGAAGCTACGTAGGAATCCGAACGAGCTCGTCATACTTGGGGACGGGGAGCAGAACAAGTCTTACATATACATAACGGACTGCGTAGATGCGATGTTCTACGGGTTGAAGGCGAAGGGGGACGTGAACATATTCAACATAGGTAGCGAGGATCAGATAAAGGTCAGGCGGATAGCAGAGATAGTTTGCGAGGAGATGGGTCTAAATCCGGTCTTCAAGTTCACCGGGGGTAGGAGGGGTTGGAAGGGAGACGTCCCGGTAATGCTGTTGTCCATAGAGAGGCTGAAGTCCATGGGCTGGAGACCCAAGTACAACTCGGAAAGTGCGGTTAGGATGGCGGTTAGGGATCTTCTCGAAGAACTATGACCTTCTCCCCCTCCTCCAATTCGCCCTTAACCTCCAACACGGCGGTGTTACCCTCCACACTCAAAACCCTACCCTCCACCCCCTTCAGCGCGGATTCGAAAATCTTCTCAATCCTCTCGTACGTTTCGAGCAAGCTCCTTCCGAGGGGCGTGAGTTTGGTTCCTCCCCTCTCCACTCCACCCCTCTCCTTCTCCACGACCGCATCTCCCAACACCTCCTCCATCCTCTTCAGATAGTTCCAGACGAACCTGTAGGACATTCCGAGCTCCTTGCACGCCTTCGATATCGAACCATGCTTCTCTATAGCCCTCAGGATCTTGGCACCTCCCTTCCCGAGCACGTGCCTTCCGTCCTTTTCGAGCCAGATCCGCCATTTGACGTTCATATTTCAAAGAATTTCCTGAAGGTGATTTTTATCTTACCCGACTTAGGCCTCTCACTCATTATCGCGGTTACCTCCTTACCGTCAACTCCAAGCTTCACCCTGAAAGCGTAACCCGTCCAATCCACCGACAGAACCTCCGCCTCCAAATCCCCCCCTACCACAACGTCGTCCGGCCTGACAGCTATAGTTCCCCTCCTTCCAACCACCCTTCCGTCCAAGACGTTGAAGCCGAGGAACTCCGCCACCCTACGATCCCTCGGCCTAAGGATCTCCTCCACGCTCCCCGTCTGGACTATCTCGCCGTCCATCATTATCCCGATCCTATCGGCGAGCTTGAAAGCCTCCTCGAAGCTGTGAGTGACGTGAACCGCAGTGAATTCGAGCTCGGAGTGCCACCTCCTCATCTCCTCCATCAACCTGAACCTCGCGTGGGGATCGACGTTGGACAGGGGTTCGTCCAAGAGCATAACCTCCGGCTCTATTGCGAGGGCTCTCGCCAAGGCCACCCTCTGCCTCTCCCCACCGCTGAGGGAGGTCGGTTTTCTTTCGAGGAGGTGCGTTATTCCGAGAGCCCTCGCGATCCTGTCGGCGTTCTCTAACGGCATTCCCCTCATCCTCAAACCGAACTCCAAGTTCTCCCTAACGCTCATGTGGGGAAAGAGGGCGTAGTTTTGGGGAACGTATCCAACGTTCCTCCTTTCGGGAGGTAGATCCGATACGTCCCTTCCCCCGATGTATATCCTTCCCTCATCATGCCTCCTTATCCCCGCTATCAGTTCGAGCAGTAAGGTCTTCCCAGCACCGTTCGGCCCTAAGAGAACGAAGTATTCCCCACTTCCGACCTTCAGATTTACGTTTTTTATCCTGAAATCGCCGACCCTCTTGCTCACGCCGACGACCTCGAGCAGAGCGACCACCTCAACGTCACGAACACGGTTAGGCATATCAGGATCAGCAGAACCGCTATGGGCATGGCCTTGTTTAAACCGAATTCGTCGAAGTAGTCGAGGATGAGAACCGGAGCGGTTTTTGGATAGTAGGCGACGATCAGTATCGCCCCTACCTCACTTATAGCCCTCGCCCAAGTCATGATCGCTCCGCTCATTATAGACCTCGCCGCGAGGGGCAGGCTAACGCTGAAGAACGTTCTGATTCTCCCAGCCCCAAGCGTTCTCGCCACGTGCTCCAAGCTCTCATCCACGGCCAAAAACCCATCCCTCGCGGAGTTTATCGTAAAGGATGCCGATACGAAAAGCATCGCGAGTATTATGCCGAGGTAGTTGTCCACTATCGCGTCTGAGAAGGTAACGAGGAGCATTATTCCAACCACCGAGTGCGGGATGACTATGGGAACGTCGACGATTCCCTGAATTAGGCTCTTCCCCCTGAACTCGTATCTCGCGAGCAGGTATCCCAGAGGAACCCCGAACAAAATCGCGATGCACGTAGTGGCGGTGGACGTGATCAGGGAGTTGGCTATGGCTGAACTAACTGCGGGATCTTCGACGGCTTCTATCAACGCCTTCGGATCCAACGCCTGCTTCAACAGTATCGTGGCTATGGGAAGAACTACGTATATCACGAGGAAGGATCCGAAAAATACGAAGAAGAGATCACGTTCCCTCATCCGATCACCGATTCTATCCCTTTGGGAACCTTTCCGATCACTATGGGCTTCGGAAGAAATCTCTGATAGTCCTTTTCGAATATCTCCCTTCCCCTCGTCAGGAGGAACTTGAGGAACTCTATCGCGAGCTCCTTGTGCTCCGCGTTTTTGGGAATCGTTACGCCGTAAACTATCGGTTTAGCCCTTATCTCCTTACCCTTGAATTCAAGCAAAACGCTGACGTTGTAGCTTTCCTTCGGAGAACCCAAGTTTATCTCCTTCGGAAGTTCTACGAAGCGGAGGTGCTGTTGCATCGCCAGACTGCGGTATTCGAAGGCGTAATCTATGGAGTGGCTCTCGAGCAGTCCGAGTAGATCCGTCTCCTTCGGCCTTATGACTATCTTGCCGTTCGTCTCTATTTCGGGCGGGACGTATATGACGTTCCCCTTCGCCCTAACGTTCGTGTTGTTCTCCACGAGCGTTTCGAAGACGGGTTCGTGATAGTAATCGTCCGCGAGCTTCATCACCATCAAAGCCCTATACCCGCAAGGATCCCTGTTAGGATTAGAAAATCCGAACTTAACTCCCTTTTTGGCGAGTATTTTGAACCAGTTGCTCGAATTTATCTCGTTCGCGTATCTGCTCGAATTCGTGTAAACGAGAACGACCTCGTTTGTGGCGAATCCTATGCAGAACTCGGCGTACTTCGGCATCATCATCTTGGGGATTAGTGTGTAATCCGCCACCGCCACCACATCTGCCCGTCTATGCAGATCGGTCACCTTCCTCACCGCATCCACGCTCCCGCTCGCCTCCCTAAAAACCTCAACCCTCACACCCTTCTTGGCCATGTAATCCTCGAAAGCCTTCGAAACGTCGGCGAGGGGCTTCGAAAGAGAGCCGGCGTGAAACACGATCAACTTTTCGGTCTTCTGCTGTGCACATCCAGAGAGGAAGAGTAGGAGGATCAGTATCGGCAGCCACCTCCTCATACGATATGCACGATCAAACATATCGAATAAATAACTTTCGATGCAAACCGTTTTATTCAGCCCATCCGATCGGAGGGATATGATAACGAAGGAGGACGTTTATCACATAGCGAATTTGGCCAAGATAGAGCTGAAGGAGGAGGAGGTCGAGAAGTTCAGGCGGGAGTTCGAGAAGATCCTCGAATACTTCGGGGTTCTCGACGAGGTTCCCGAGGACGTTGAGCCTACGTATCAGGTTCACGACCTTTGCAACGTTTTTAGGGAAGATGTCCCTTCGGAACCTCTGCCGAGGGAACTCGTTCTTATGAACGCGAAGCACGTCGAAGACGGTTACTTCAAGGGGCCTAAGATAATGGAGGGCTGATCATGATCACGATTGCGGAATGGAGGGAGAGGCTCGAAACGGAGTCCTGCTACGATCTCGTATCGGAACTTTTCGATAGGATAGAGAGGGGCAAGCTCAACGCTTTCATAACTCTGAACAAGGAGGAGGCATTGAGGTTGGCCGAGGAGTACGATAAGGGCAGGGTAGATGGTAAGCTCGCCGGGATTCCCGTTGCGGTGAAGGACTGCATAACCACCAAAGGCCTGAGAACGACCTGCGGCTCCAAGATGCTCCACGACTACATCCCACCCTTCGACGCCCACGTAGTGGAGAGGCTGAAGAGGGAGGGGGCGATAATAATAGGGAAGACGAACATGGACGAGTTCGCCATGGGGACTACTACGGAGACCTCATACTTCGGAGTGGTCAGGAACCCTTACGATCTCGATAGGGTTGCCGGTGGGAGTAGTGGCGGGAGTGGGGCGTGCTTGGGAGGAGATGAGAGCGTATTGGCGTTGGGGAGCGATACGGGAGGAAGCATAAGGTGTCCGGCGTCGTTCTGCGGGGTGGTGGGGCTAAAGCCGACTTACGGTTTGGTTTCGAGGTACGGTCTAATACCCTACGCGAACTCGTTGGAGCAAATAGGCCCCATGGCCTGCTGCGTTGAGGACTGCGCCTTACTTTTGGAGGTCATAGCCGGGAAGGATCCGAGGGATTCCACCAACGCGGGTAGGGAATTCAGGTTCGAGCCCAAGGAAAGGAGGTTCAAGGTCGGGGTAGTGAAGGAGATGGGTGGTAACGATGACGTGATGGGGAAGTTCGAGGAGGTCGTGGGGGAGATAGTGAAACCGAACTTCGAGGTAGTTGAGGTGGAGATGCCGTCATTCAAGTACGCCTTGGCGGCGTACTACATCATAGCCATGAGCGAGGCGTCGTCGAACCTCGCGAGGTACGACGGGGTGAGATACGGTTACGCCTTGGATAAGCTCGACACTTGGACGAGGTACTTCTCGAAGGTCAGGGCGGAGGGATTCGGTGAGGAGGTAAAGAGGAGGATAATGCTCGGAACTTACGCTCTCTCCGCCGGTTACTACGGAAAATATTATTTGAAGGCTTTGAGGGTTAGGACTCTCGTAAAGAGGGACTTCGAAAGGGCGTTAAAGGATTGCGATGTTCTCATAGCCCCCACGATGCCAGCCCTCCCGTTCAGAATCGGCGAGCTCGCCGATCCGCTGACCATGTACAAGATGGACGTGAACACCGTTCCGGTAAATCTGGCCGGTGTGCCGGCGTTGTCCATTCCGATAGGATTCGTTAAGGGATTGCCCGTCGGAATGCAGATAATAGGTAGGTTCTTCGAGGAGAACACGATACTGAGCTTCGCTTTGAGGATAGAGGAGGAGGTGAAGGATGAAATTCGACGCAAAGGAGTGGCTTGAAAGGGTAGAGAGTGACTTCGAGGGTGCTTGGCTTTCGAGCCCGAAGGTCTTGACGGAGAGAGACTTGAACTCGAAGTATCCCCGATACGGTTATTCCGTCGGCGAGGAGCACCCTCTTTTCAAAACGATTTTCGATCTGCGTAGAGCTTACCTTTCTTTGGGATTTAAGGAGGTCGTAAATCCCCTAATAGTAGAGGACGTGCACGTCAGGAAGCAGTTCGGAAAGGAGGCTTTAGCGGTTCTCGACAGATGCTTCTACCTCGCGACGTTACCCAGACCGAACGTGGGACTTTCGAAGGAGAAGGTCGCGAAGATAGAGGATCTGATAGGCAGATCGCTCGGGGAGGGGGAGGTGGAATCCCTCAGATCCGTTCTGCACGCGTTCAAGAAGGGGAAGATAGACGGGGACGATCTCAGTTACGAGGTGGCGAGCGCTTTGAACGTGGACGACGCCGTCGCGGTGAGGGTGCTGGACGAGGTCTTTCCGGAGTTCAAGGAGTTGAAGCCCGAACCAACGACCCTTACCCTTAGGAGCCACATGACCACCGGCTGGTTCATAACGCTCGGCGAGGTTGCGGACAAGCTACCGCTACCGATAAAGCTGTTCAGCATAGATAGATGCTTCAGGAGGGAGCAGGGGGAGGATGCGACCAGACTATACACGTATTTCTCCGCAAGCTGTGTTGTGGTGGATGAGGACGTCAGCGTGGACGAGGGGAAGGCCATAGCGGAGGCCTTGCTTAGGCAGTTCGGCTTTAAGAAGTTCAAGTTCAGGCTGGACGAGAAGAGGAGCAAGTACTACGTGCCCGGAACGCAAACCGAGGTCTTCGCGTACCATCCCAAGCTCGTGGGCTCAAACACCAAGTACAGCGACGGATGGATAGAGATCGCCACGTTCGGAATATACTCCCCCACCGCCCTTTGCCATTACGGCGTGGAGTATCCCGTTCTCAACTTGGGTTTGGGTGTTGAGAGGTTGGCTATGGTTCTTTACGGGTATTCTGACGTCAGGGAAATGGTATATCCCCAGCTTTACGGCAGAATCGAGCTCAGCGACTTGGACATAGCGAGGGCGATAAGGGTTAGGGAGGTGCCGAGTTCAGTCGGGCTCAAGATTGCGAACGCCATAGTGAGAACCGCGGATGCTTACGCGAACGAGGAGAGTCCCTGCGAGTTCTTGGCTTGGGAGGGAGAGGTGTTCGGAAGGGAAGTAAGGGTTTACGTAGTGGAGAGGGAGGAGGGTACGAAGCTCTGCGGCCCGGCATACGCAAACGAGGTAGTCGTTTACGACGGATCGATATACGGGATTCCGAGGAACGATAGGTGGAGGGAGTATTTCGAGAACGGAATTCCGACGGGCATAAGGTACATAGACTCCTTCTCCTATCTCGCCTCGAGCGTTATAGAGAGGGCGGTGGCGGAGGGAAGGGAAGAGGTGGAGGTGAGGGTGAGGGTCGTGGAGGGGTTGAGCGACGTAAATCTGAGCCTTCAGGAGAACGTTAGGAGATACGTGGCGTCGAAGGGAGGGAAGATAGACGTTCGAGGGCCCATGTTCGTAACGGTCAGGGCGGAGATAGATCAACAACGTTAAGTATTTCATGACAAATTCGTTTTTATGGAATTCGGCGATGTCGTCGTTAAGCATTCGAAGGCAATAGTCGATTTTTTGAAGGCGTTCCCCAAAATATTGGAGGATCAGAAGGACAGGCTGAAGGCCTTTCTCGAAACTATAGAAAAAGCACGTGCGATACACGTTTACGGGGTGGGTAGGAGCGGCGCGGTTGCCCTATGCTTCGCTATAAGGCTCAAGCACTTCGAAAAGGTGATGGGCTGTAAGGTCTGGTGGGTCGGGGATGAGGTCAGGGAGAGGATAGAGGGTTCCGACGTTCTGATAGCATTCTCGGGTTCTGGAGAAACGGCGGAGGTTTTGATAGTTGCCGAGAGGGCGAAGGACGCGGGGGCGAAGGTGATATCGATAACGTCCTTCGAGAATTCGTCTCTCGCGAAGATTTCGGATCTCACCATTATAATTCCGGGTGGGTTGGAGAAGGGAAAGGGATGGAGGTATCTTGAGGCTCAGCTAAAGCCCAAACCATTTTACGGAGGAGGAGAGTTCGAACTGCTCGCTTACGTATTTCAGGAGGCTATGGTCAACGCGATAGGGGAGCATTTCGGGATAACGGAGGACGTTGTGATAAGGGAGCATGAGAGGGACTCGATTCAACACGGAACTACCTCCAAAACTACGAACCTGTAAAGCCTGTCCGTGTGCATTGGAACTATTATCGGCTCACCCTCCACCCTCATCAGAGACTCCCTCTTCAGATCCTCTATCACGACCTCCTCCTCGAACGGATATCTGAGAAACTTCACTATCCTATCCCCGTGGACGTAAACGCTCCGGTACATCATTACGCTCGACCTGTCAATCTCCTCTACTCCAACGAGTCTTACCAGCTTCTCCTCCTCTTCGTCACCGACGACGTCGTATATCGCTATGAGGTCGTGCTCTGGATCCACGGGAACGACGGTCGGGTCACCGAGCACGAGAACGTTCGAAATCTCCTTGAAGGATCCTATATACCTCAACACCACCACCTTCATCGTAACAATTTCGACCCGATCTTTAATTAATGTTTCATTAGTAAAAATTATAAAATTCGTTCGACCGAAAAGGTTTAGCTCTGAGCGGGAGGAAGGAGAGAACATGTTCCTGATATTCGATCCCATCTACATCATGCTCGCAACGCTGGGATACTTCGTGATGCTACTGATGGCCAGCACCGTAGCTCCTGCGGTGGCCAAGAGGGTTTCGGGAAGGTTCTCCCTCTACACGTCCATGGCTCTTCTGGCGATCCTAATACTCTCAGTCTCGGCGGCGATAATATACGTAATCCTGCTCGTCGCCGGAATTTACATAAGCATCGTTGGACTAATTGCCTTCCTCGTGGTCGTCAACCTACTGATGTATCTCGCCTCTCCCTTCGTGATAAACATGTCCTACGGTGCCAAGCCCGATCCTTTCCTGCAGGAGGTCGTGGACAGAGTGGCGATGAGGCTCGGAGTAAGCCCTCCAAAGGCCGTTGTCGTTAAGAGCCCGCCCAACGCCTTCGCCTACGGTAACTTCCTCACCGGCAGGTACGTGGCGGTTTCCGATACCCTCCTCCAGATGCTCGACGAGGACGAACTTGAGGCAGTTGTGGGGCACGAGCTCGGACACCACAAGCACAGGGACAACGCAGTCATGTTAGTCTTCGGTCTGCTACCATCCATAATATTCTACTTGGGTTACTCTCTGATATACTCCTCCTTCGACGACGACAGGAGGGGTAACCAACTCGCTCTCTTGGGCATAGTGGCCGTGATAGTTTCCTTCCTCGTCCAAATACTCGTGCTCGCGTTCAGCAGGCTGAGGGAGTATTACGCGGACTTCGAGGGCGTCGTAGCCGCGGGCAAGGATGCCATGCAGAGGAGTTTGGCGAAGATCCATCTGTTCTACGAGAGGTATCCGTCCTTCATGAGGGAGATAGCGGACAGCAAGTTCAAGACGCTCTTCATATACGCGTTCGTGAACGCCGTGGCGGAACCGATAACGAGGATGGACATAGAGATGCTGAAGAACAGACCGGTTTCGCCGATAGAGGAGTTCCTATCGACTCACCCTCCTATTCCGAAGAGGCTCAGGTTTATAGAGAGTGTGCAGTTGTGACCCGCCGTGTGGAATCCCCATCATCGATTCAGGGGACGCATGGCTGGCGGGCCTTGGGAACGTTATTTTTTTCTGTTTAAAACCTCTTCGATTCACCATGCACGAGCGCCGATGCGACGAGGTGGGCTATTCTCAACGGTTCGGGAATCTTACCCTTTAACTTCGAAGCCCTTATGAAGGTTTTGGCCTCCTCCTCCCCGCACCCAACGATCTGAACGAAAAGACCCT
>CAZQJR010000142.1:0-3059 GCA_964592825.1 uncultured archaeon
GCTCGAAAATCCCCTCTTCGTTTTGGGAGATCACGTTGGAGTCAAAAGGGAGGACGAGGCGGTGGTGCTCGAATACGCAAGTCGCGTAATTTCCCTATCCCCAATCTCCCTTCAGGCGGATCAGTGCATAGTCATAGCCCACTACGAGTTAGATAGGTGTAGAGGAGGATCGATATCGAGGAGAGGAGAAGGGCGTAATCCCTGAGCTTCGGTCTTTCGCACACGATCACCCTCCTGTCGAGGTCTATACCTCGGGAGTAGAGAACCTCCGCCATGGAGATAGCTCTCAAAACGGCTATGGCTGAGAGGGACTTGAGCAACCTCGACACGAACTCGAACCTTCCCAACTTCTCCGTTCTCAAGAGTTCGACGATCCTCCTCGTATCCTCTACAAGTACGTGGAACATCCTGACCGCTATGGATATCGAGTACGCGAACCTTGGAGGGATCCTGAAGTACATTAGGGCGTAACCGAACCTCTCCGGCTGGATTCCGATTAGGAGGGATCCGACGCATATCAAGGCGAATACCGTTGGAATCTTCCGAACCCCGCCGAGTAAGAAGGCGGCGAGCACGAAGGGGATCGTGAACGGGAGGGTGATCGAGAGAAACCTCAGAGTCTTTCTCGGACTCGCGACCAAGGTTAGGGCTATGACGAGCAAAGCCACGTCGATCCTGAAGGAGTATACGGATAGGGTAAGGATCAATGAGGACGTGATGCAGGTTCTGGCCTCGAACCCGTTAGCGTAGTTTAACGATCTCATCGCAACACTCCGCGAACTCCAAGTCGTGCGTTGCCACTACGACCGCCCTCCCGAGCTCCCTCGAAACCCTCAACAACCTCGCCTTGAACTCCGAATCCTGCCCAGCCGTGGGTTCGTCGAGGAGGACTACGTCCCTCTCGAACGCCTTCGCTATCGCCACCCTCTTCGCCTCCCCGAAGCTAAGCGAGTGTGGATGTCTCGAAGCGAGGCTTTCGAGCCCGAAAACCTCCAACATCTTGGTTTCTCTCCTCACCTCCTTCTCGAATAGGTGGTAGTTCGGAAAGGCGAGGGAGATTCCAACCCTTCCCTTAACCGAAATCTCCCCGTCCCAAGGTCTGTATATGCCCGCGATCAGTTTGAGCAACGTGGTTTTCCCAACCCCGTTCCTCCCCACGACGGCCACGATCTCCCCCCTCCTAACCTCCAACGACAATCCCTCGAAGAGGGGACGATCGTAGCCGAACGTAACGTCCTTCACCCTAACTACGACCTCCCCCGGCTTACCCCTCACGCACTCCAACTCCGGTGGATCCTTCGGCTCGGAAACCCTACCGTCCTCCATCCAAATCACTTCTTCGAAGAATTCGGAGTATTCGAGCCTGTGCTCTGCCATAACGACCGTCCTCTTCGATATCAAACGTATCAGCCTCTTCGCCAGATCGGGATGGAGGTTCGCGAAAGGCTCGTCCAAGGCGAGGATATCGCTCCCGCTCGCGAGGGCGGTTGCGATTACGACCAACTGCTTCTGACCGTCGGATAGCTTGCTCGTTTCCATTTCTAACAGATCCTCCATCCCGCACGACCTCGCAACATCCTTAACCCTTTTGTCCACCTCCTCGATCCCGTAACCTCCGTGAAGCAGTGGCAGGGCCATCTCGTCGTAAACCCTGCTCGTTATTATCTGCTCTTCGGCGTTCTGACCTATGAAGAATACTTTTCCTTCCACCCTTACCGTTCCCCTCATCTTTCCGCCGTAGAATTTCGGTATCAGACCGTTGAACGTTCTGAGCAACGTCGACTTCCCGCTCCCCGTGCTTCCGCCGACGAACGAACTGCCCTCTATCCTCAAACTTACCCCTTTCAATCCGAGAACTCCGTTGGGATACTCGTACCAAACGTCATCGAGATAGATCATATCCCCTCTGCCTTAGGAGCTCGTGAACGTATTTGAATACGACTATGGCGAGAACGTGATCCATGAAAAGATCTTGAGGGACGAATACGACGACGGTGGCGAAGAAGACCGCCCAAAAAGGACTGAGGTTCAGCCCCAACGATCTAACGACGAGTTCGCACCACTTGAGGAGTCCCGAATTTCCGCTCGCGAACTCGTAGAACACCGCGAATCCCACCAGATACATCGGTACCACCGCGATGACGCTACCGAGCCATAGAAGAAATAGCTCCCTCCTGTCTCCCCTCCTGTAAACCCTCTCCCTTATCAAACCCATTATGAAGGCTGAGACGGGGAAAGTCCATAGATATCCGGCGGTGTATCCGAAGAGCTCTCCTATTCCACCCCTAAACCCCGCTCCGGCCGGTATGCCGACGGCTATCATGCCGAGGTATATCAGCTGGGCTATCGCCCCGTACCTACCCAGCAAAAGTCCCGATAGTATCACGGCGAAGTTCTGCATAGTGTACGGAACCGGGCCTATCTTGAACTGAATTTGGGCGGATATGGCGGTCAGAACGGCCAGAGCGCAGGCGAGCGTGACCCTAAGGTATTTGTTAACCATGTTTGCGTTGGGGTTGACATTTGAACTTAAGCGTTTCCCTTTTGCATACCCTCCACCAAACGCACCCCCTGCAAGCTCTCTTCGTCCAAACGGGCAGAATCCTCCGCACCCTCCTCCTCACCTCATCCCACCGAACCCTGTCCCCCACCCTCAGGCAGAGCAACTCGAGCGCCAGATCGTCGAGTTCCTCCACACCGACGCATTTCCTCGGACAGGCGACGCACACATCGTCCCTCCCGCTGACGACCACGATCCTACCCCTCTTCGCCCTTTCGATGACCCTACAAACGTTCCTCACGAACCTGCGGTCGTATCCCTTGCCGACGAAGAACTGTAGGCATACGAGATGATGTCCCCTCAACCTCGGCATATTCCACCTCCGAAACCTTAACAAAACATCCCCTCCGAACGGCTATATGCTCGTTCTGTTCACCTCGCATAGAGTGGAGATGTTACCCCACTTCGAGGATGTGGCCAAGGATTACGATGTGGTGGTAGTGGAGGAGCCGAGGGATGAGAGGTTCGAGAGGATGCTGAAGGGGGAGATAACTGTAGA
>CAZQJR010000143.1:0-7819 GCA_964592825.1 uncultured archaeon
TGGGTCTATTTTCTTTCATTACTTTATTCATGGGTGCCTTCATGGGTGCCGCCAGCACGACACCCGTTCCAATCACCAACGCCAACACCAACGCCAACCACCTTCTCATCCCGCTCACCTCACTCCAACGTTGAACTCGCAATTATATAACGATTCTTTTAATTAAACCGCTTTAAAATTTTCGTAAAACTTTACGAGACTTTACGAAGCTTCACAACGCATTATCTCTCTTTATCCACCGATCTCAATCGATCTTAAAATTGATAAAACCCCACTACGACTCCAACCCATGCGGTGTTACGCGGTGGCGTTGGCGGGGGTGATGATGGGTTCGCTCGCCATATTCGTCAGAAACGTTCATTCCGATCCGGTAACGGTAACCTTCCTCAGGTTGAGCTTGGGCGCCCTGTTCCTCCTACCCCTCTCAAGAAAACCCGTTATCTCTCCTCTCACAGTGGGAGTCGGTATCCTTAACCTCCTGACGATAGTGTGCTACATATCCGCCATAGAATACTCCAAGGTGGCGGTTGCCGCCTTGCTCCTGTACATGGCTCCGGTTTACGTAACGATCTACGTTCTGATTACAGAAGGATCCGTCGCCAAGGGAGCGGTGGTAGCGATACCCGCATCCCTGCTGGGTCTTTACCTTATGTTATCTCCATCGAAAATCGATTTGGGAGAGGTTTACGGGATTCTTTCGGGTCTGTTCTACGCAGCCCTGTTCGTAGTAATGAAGAGGGCGAGGGAGAGTGTCCCGTCCATCCCCTTAACCTTCACGAGCCTCCTCATCGGATCCCTCGTCCTCCTCCCCTTCGTTCGCTCCCTCCCGACTCCCAACGAACTTCCGTGGGTCGTCGGGCTCGGGCTATTTCCAACCGCTCTCGCGTTCACGGTGTTCAGCTACGGGATTAAGTTCTGCAAAACCGAAATAGCACCCATCCTATCGCTCTTGGAACCGGTTTCAGCTTCTTTTTTCGGATACGCCTTCTTCGGGGAAACGCTGAGACCCGTGCAGGTTCTCGGAGCCATCCTGATAATGTCGGGGGTGGCGGTGTCTCAGGTGGAGTGAAGGCTGAGGGCCTTGCAGGGACAGACCCTCGTACAAACCCCGCAATGGATGCACCTCTCCTCCTCGACCACAACCCTCCAATCGTCGTCGAACCTGAACGCCTCGACGGGACATATGCTTACGCAGAGCCCGCAGTGAACGCACCTCTCTTCGTCCTTAACGACGGCCTCCGTTAGCTCCACGACCTCCACACCGAAACGCTTGAAAACCTCCTCGACCTCCTTGGCCTTGGAGTCCTCAACTTCGACCACCATCTCCCCCCTTCTCGCCCCCACGTTCGCCCTGAGTATGTTAATCAGAGCCTTGGTTTCGAGAGTTGCGGACGATATTATCGGCTTCTTTATCGTCCTCGAATCGAACTTTAAAAGGAGAAGCATCGCATCACCTCACGAGCAGCTTGCTCAAGTCCTCGCTCGTCACCATCCCCAAGACCCTCCTCTTGGAGTCCACGACGGGTAGGGCGGAGATGTTGAACCTCTCCATCTTCCTCGCGGCGATCTCCACCGGTTCGTCGGGAGTGGTGGTTATGACCCTTCTCGTCATAACGTCCTCCACCCTTCCCATCTTTCCCATCGCAACGGCCTTTGCAACGTCCCACGAGGTGACTATCCCGATTAGCACGCCCCTGTCATCGACGACCGGCAGGTGGTTCACACCCTTCTCTATCATTATCCTCGAAGCCTCCTCTATCGATGTCGTGGGCGGTATGGTTATAGCCTTGGTCATGACGCTCCTCACCACCTTCACCTCCCTCTGCTTCATCGGCTTCAGTTCTCCCCTCGAAGCCAACCTCTCCACGGGCAGGGTTAGGAAGAACTCTCCCCTCTCTATCATCCTCTTCAACTCCTCCATGACCTTTCTGGCCATGTAGTGGCTCGAAAGCGGAGATACCCTCACCTCTTCACCGTTGATCTCCACCCTCCCGCTCTTCAACTCCGCGTAGCTCACCCTCCTTACCACCGGTCTGTCCCTCCTCGGAACTCCAAAGTCTATTATCTCCGTCTGTATCTCCTCGTCCCTCACCGCGGTGGCCTTGGCCATCTCCTCGTCGAGTATGGGGATGGGAACTCCGATGCCGAGCATCATCGTGACCCCGTAACCCGGCATAACTATAGCCCTCATGAACTCCGGTTTCATCTCCTTCAGATTCCCCTTAACCATAAGGGTGCCGAAAGGAGGGCTGTGTTGGGTTCCCTCCCCGATTACGTAACCCTTCGCCCCGCACAAGAATATCCTCGTCCCGACTCCTATCGTTCTGAAGTTGGGATCGTTGTTGAGTGGGGATATCTCCCCGCAACCCGCGAACGTGACGTTTCCGAAGTTGGGAAGCAGGGTTCCCATGTAAGTTCTTAGAATCCTATCGGATGAGTTCGTAGCAGCTTTGTAACGTTGATAGGAGTTCCTCGGATTGACCATGACCGCCTGATTTAGGTCTTCGAGCGATATCTCCGTAACTATCTCCTTTCTCGGATAGCAATCCGTGACGAAACCTTCCGCTCTCAACTCCACCTCCTTTCCCCTAACGAGATCCTCAACGACGTGGGCTCCACCGTATTCCATACCCCTGCTTTCGGAAAGCTGGGTTACGCCGAGATAAGCGTCCACAGCTGCGATACCGGTGTAAGCCTCAACGTCGTTCAACCAAACCCTGCTCATCTTTATGGGAGGGTCGGAATGCCCGAAGTTCATGAACACCCCCGAAGAACACATGGCCCCGAAGGTGCCAGTGGTTACCACATCCACCTCCTTCGCCGCCTCCTCGACTCCCAACTCTTCAACGATCTCCTTCATCTCCTCGGCCGTGACCACACAAACAGATCCCTCCTTTATCCTGCGATTGATCTCCTCTATCGATTTTTTCATAACCCCCTCCACGACCGTCCACGATATAAGAATTGCTAATTTTTGGATCGAGCCAAAATTACTGATAGGAATAACGAGAAAAATGGGAGATGTGGTCAAAAAAATAAACGTTAGGCCTTCTTCTTTTTCTTCAGAACTTCTTCAAGCTTCTTCTCCAGCGGTTCCTCGTGCGTGTAGGGGCACTTCAGGTAATGCTCGACAGCCCTCGCGAGAGCGTCCTTGGTAGCGCTTTCTCCCGTCTTTCTCTTCAATTCCTTTAATACGTCCTCAGGCAGCACGGTTTGCGCATGGACTATTTTAGTCATGCCTAATCACCCAATAGAAGTTGGCTCGCGAAAGTATTTAAATTTTACTCATTATAATAACAATCATGAGGTTTCTTTACCTCCTCCCGATCTGAAACGTGCAGAGATATACCTTAAATAAGCTTTTCGATTTTGTATAAATTTGAGAATAGAGGTGGACTCGCCGGGATTTGAACCCGGGGCCTCCGCCTTGCGAAGGCGGCGCTCTACCAGGCTGAGCTACGAGCCCTCAACCGTGAAACTATCGACCGCTATTTAAGGTTTTTCACGGCCAACATTTTTATATTTTGTCGTTTTCTTAGATCTATGCTTAGCGTCGGCGTCTTGGGAAAGCTCCTCGTTTACGCGTACAGAGCCGAATTCGACGAGGGTGAAGTTATATTCGGTCTGTTGCCGGAAATACCAAACGAGGACGATTGGAACACCCTGATGACCATGTTCAAGGACAACGTGATCCACATGGAGATGCTCGAACGCGCGCTCGATCTGCTCGGCCTCGAACCACCGGAACTGAGGCCGATCGAGATTCCCAAGGTGAGCGATAGAAACAAGATACTCGAATACGTCGCGAAGTTCGAGGTTACGGCCTACAACTACTACAGATACCTACTCGAAAACACGAACTTCGAGAAGATTCCTGAGGGGGAGGAGATATCGAAAATACTGAAGACCCTCGTTGATTGGGAAAAGAGACACGTCGAGATGATAAGGAAGACCCTCGACAACTTCAAGGTCAGATACAAGCTCCTCTAATATTCCCTGAGCATGTCCACGTATCTGTCGAAGAAGAAGTACGTGTCGTGGGGGCCGGGAGATGCTTCGGGATGGTACTGAACGGTCATGAGCGGGTAGTCTCTGTGCCTTAAGCCCTCGACGGTGTGATCGTTCAGGTTGATCTGGGTGACCTCCAGCCCCGTTCCGTCGAGCGACTTTTCGTCGACTGCAAAGCTGTGGTTCTGGCTCGATATGAACACCCTTCCGGTTTCGAAGTCCTTAACGGGCTGATTCGCGCCCCTGTGCCCGAACTTCAGCTTGAATGTCTTCGCCCCCAAAGCCAACGCGGTCAGCTGGTGCCCCAAGCATATACCGGCCAAGGGAACCCTCCCCGCCAGAGCCCGCACGCTCTCTATCGTCGGCTTAACCCTCGCCGGATCTCCGGGGCCGTTGGAGACGAACACTCCGTCGGGGTCGATCTCCATTATCTTCTTCGCCGGGTAGTCGTAGGGGACGAGGGTGACGTTGACCCCCCTCTTCAGCAGATGCCTGACTATGCTCATCTTAACCCCGCAGTCTATCAGAACGACCTCGTACCTCCCCTTCTCAGCTTCGAACCTCTTGGGCTCCTTGACGCAAACCCTGTCGACGAGATCCTTCTCGGTTATCGGGGTAACTTTCTTCGCCCTCTCTATAAGCTTCTCTTTATCCAAATCGTCTCCCACTGCGAGGACGGCGTTCATAGCTCCGTATATCCTTATCTTCTTCGTCAACATTCTCGTATCCACACCCTCTATTCCGGGAACCCCGTACTCCTTGAGAAGCTCGTCCACCGTCATCTCGCTCCTCCAGTTGCTGGGCTCCTTGCATAGCTCCCTAACTACGAATCCCTCCACCTTAACCCCGTCGCTTTCGAAATCCTCCCTGCACACCCCGTAATTCCCTATGAGGGGATAGGTCATCATGAGTATCTGACCCGCGTAGCTCGGATCGGTCAACGCCTCAACGTAACCGGTCATGGACGTGTTGAAAACGAGCTCACCTTCTATTGTCTTTTCGGCACCGAAAGCCTGACCTTCGACGTAAGTCCCGTCTTCTAAAACCAACGCCGCCTTCATCCCCGAACGGTTCCGTCGTTGCACTTTTTTAGTTTTTTGCTCATGAACGCGAATAATATATCTCGCAATGCATAGTTTGGACGCTCTTCAATCTTGAGGAATTAGATAAATGTCTGAATGGAAAAAAATATATATAGTGCTTAGTATAACTAAATAGCTATAGGAGGTGATAATACATGGTCGAAGAGCTGACTGAGAAGGACGAGAGGATAGTCCAACTGCTCGCGGAGACGGGTTTGAACAAGAACATAGCCAAGGTAATCGTGTTTCTGTCCAAGGTGGGCGAGGCAATATCGAGGGACATCGAGAGGGCTGCGAACCTCAGACAGCCGGAGGTCAGCTTGGCCATGAAGGAGCTGAAGGAGTGGGGATGGGTTAAGGAGAGGGAGCTCAAGAAGAAGGGGAAGGGAAGGCCTCTCAAGAGTTACAAGCTCACGATGGATCTAAAGGAGATAGCGAAAGAGCTCATAGAGAAGAAGAGGGAGGAAATAAAGAAGATAGAGAAGGATCTCGAGGAGTTGGAGAGGCTCGTAGGTCTGAAGTAAAGATTTATACCCCTAACCCCACCCACGATTATGCTGTACTTCGGCATTATAGGATATCCCATCGGCCACTCGGTTTCCCCCGCGATGCACAACTCGGCGTTCGAGCATTTGGGAATAGACGCGATATACCTCAAGTTCGAAGTTAAACCCGAGGATCTGAGGGACGCTATTTTAGGGGCGAGGGCTTTGGGTTTCAGGGGCTTCAACGTCACAATCCCCCACAAGGAGGCGGTACTGAAGTACGTCGAACCCGTTGGAATAGCAAAGATGATCGGCGCGGTGAACACCCTGCTCCTCCCCGAACTTAAGGGATACAACACCGACGCCTACGGAGCCATGGAGGCTTTGAGGAGGGCTGGAGTGGACGTTGAAGGCAAGAGGGCTCTCGTAGTTGGTGCGGGAGGTGCCGGAAGGGCGATAGCCTTCGCTTTGGCTGAGAAGGGTGCTTACGTGATAGTGACTAACAGAACGGAGTCGAGGGGGTTGAAGCTGGCGGAGGATGTGAGGAAGGTTGGGAAGTGCGTGTTCCATCCCTACGACAGGCTCGAAGAACTTAGGGGAAATCTGGACATAATAGTGAACGCGACCCCGCTGGGAATGAAGGGTTTCGAGAGCAAGCTTCCCGTTCCCGAGGTCTTGATCGAGAGGGGGTGCGTCGTTTTCGACACGGTCTACAACCCGCTCGAAACTCCTTTGATAAAGCTCGCGAAGGAGAGGGGGTGCAAGGTCGTATACGGAATAGACATGCTCGTTTATCAGGGAGCGGAGGCGTTCAAAATTTGGCTTGGAATCGACCCTCCCGTGGAGGTGATGAGGGAGGCGGCGTTGTCAGCTCTGAGGTCTTAGGGATTTGGTCAGGAGGGTGTATCTCATGAATATCGACGACGGCATGTTCCTTATCTTGGGTATGTATAGCCTGCTGACCATCTTGTCGTTGACCTTTTCGCAGTCTATGTCGAGGATTACGTCGCATATGTCGAGAACGGTGCTGACGAGCGAGGAGGGATGAACGTTCTTCATCAGGTATATGAAGAAAAGGTTCTTCGTGTGTTTCGAAGCCACGTAGAGCTTGTTTATCAGCCACTCCTTGAGACCTACACCGACGTTGAGCTTGAAGAAGAAGGAGATGGTGTCGAAAATCACGTTGTATTCCCCGCCCGACTGCACGATCTTGGATAGGTTGTAGTCAACGAAGTCGTATATGTCCTTGTCCCTGAAGTTGTCCTCTATTACGAACTGCCCGAACTCGTTTAAATAGTATTGGGAGAAAACGTCTATGAACTCGACGTTTTCCGTGTCGAGACCCATACACTCCATGTTCTGCCTTATGAACTGGGAGGGACGAGAGGTGTTAAAGTAGAACGTCTTACGGGTGCTCGCGATCTGATAAAGGAAGACCTCGGGCATGCTCATAGGATTGGCGTATATGCAAACCAAACTCCCCTCAGGCAAGCCGCCGTGAAGCTTCTCGTCTATGACGTCTATGCCCGTCCTTATGAGCCTCGTGCACTCGCAACGCTTACCCTTCGACCTACTGCTGATCATAATGATAATCACCACCAATTTATGTATGTGCTTACGTGGATATTAACCTTTCGATCGACTGACTTTATAATAAAAATTATATTTTTCAAATCTCGCTCATCGATATCCTTATAAGTAGACTCCGACGCCCAAGATGTATGGAGTTCAAGGTCGTTATCTCGGATCCGGCGACGGGTAAGGCTTATCAGAAGGTCGTGAGCGGAGCCAACGCGAACAAGCTCATAGGGAAGCAGATAGGCGACGTGATAAACGGAACGCTCGTCGATCTTCCACCGGACTACGAACTGAAGATAACCGGGGGCAGCGACAAGGACGGATTTCCGATGAGACCCGACCTTCCGGGAACCGGGAGAAAGAGAATCCTTCTCTCCGGCGGTGTGGGGTACAGACCGAAGGAAAAGGGCGTTAGGAAGAAGAAGACGGTTAGAGGAAGGGTGATATCGAAGGACATAGTGCAGATAAACGTTAAAGTCGTGAAACACGGAAAGATACCTCTCGAGGAGTTCTTCAAGCAGAAGGAGGAGGAAGAGGAATCGGAAGAATAGTATGGGGCTCTTAGATAATAAGAGGAGAGCGAGGATATTTTACAAGTATTTTTCCAAGATATACGACTTCGTCAACCCCTTCTTCTACTCCGACGAGATGCGTAGGATCGTAGTC
>CAZQJR010000144.1:0-3186 GCA_964592825.1 uncultured archaeon
CCTTCTGTCCTTGTCCGATAGCTTGAACAGGTTCGCTATCGTAGACCCTATTCCACCTCCTATCTGCGTGATCGGCCCTTCCCTTCCCGCACTTCCACCGCTTCCAATCGTTATTGCGGAAATTATGGTCTTTATTACGGGTACCCTCGCCCTCACGAAACCCCTGAACCTGTGGAACGCATCGATGACGTGCCCCGTTCCACCTCCGGCGGTTTCTGGAGCTACGGTGTATGCTACGATGCCCACTATGAGCCCGCCTAAGGCGGGGAGGACGAAGAGGGGCAGAATACCCCAGTGCGCGTTGAAGTGAACTACCTCTATCTCCCCTCCGGGACGAGGCATCTCGAAGCTGTCCAGTCCGGAGAGGAAGAACTTCGTGAAGAACTGGGTGAGGTAGTATAGGACGAAGGAGGCGATACCGGTGATTACTCCAACGAGCACCGATAGGGCGAGGAGAAAACCGAACCTCAGCGGCGGTCTGGTTTGGAGCATTCCTAACCGGGTTAAGCTTTTGAATTAAAAAGGCTTTCCATTTTCCATGATAGCGATCGTCAGCGCATGTTTGCTCGGCGTAAACTGCAGATACGACGGTGGGAACGTTCTCGACGAAGAATTGGTGAAATCGGTTAGGAGAGGGGAGATAATTCCGATTCCGGTTTGTCCCGAACAGCTTTCCGGAATGCCGACGCCGAGGAGCAGGTGTGAGATAGTGGGAGGAGACGGGTTCGACGTTCTCAACGGTAGGGCGAGGGTTTTGGACGAACGCGGAAGGGATTTGACCGGGCTCTTCGTTAAAGGGGCGAGGGAGGTTCTAAAGATCGCCGAGTTGGTCGGAGCGGAGGTCGCCGTCATGAAGAACCTCAGCCCCTCGTGCGGTTGCGGGGAGATATACGACGGGACGTTCACGGGAAGGAGGAGAAGGGGATTCGGAGTCACTTCGGCACTTCTAAAGTTGAGCGGATTGAGGATCATGGGAACGGTTTTATAACGCCACGAAAACTGGCGAGAGGTGATGCTCATGGAGGAAGTAAACAAGATCATCACGCTGTGCGGAAGGGATTGGGCGAAGATCGGTATCGAATTCATATTCTTGGGTGGGAAACAGGAGTGCGAGAACTGTAGGCTGAAGAATATTTGTCTAAGGCTTAGGGAGGGTGCGAAGTACAAGATCGTGGGGTTGAGGGACGGTGCCGTTCACGAATGCCCCCTGCACGATGAGGGTGTCGTGGCCGTCGAGGTCGTTGAGTTGCCTATAGTTGCGCTAATCGATTCCAAGATGGCAGTCGAGGGGGCGAAGATAAGGTACGAGGGAAAGAGGTGCAACTTCCTCGACTGCGAGATGTACAACCTCTGCCATCCCGTCGAATTGAGGGAAGGGGACACGGTCGTTGTGGAGAAGATAATAGGCGACGCGCCCGCGGAGTGCAAGAGGGGTTACAGCCTCAAGGTGGTTGAACTTAAGAGGGAAGAATAATTTTTATCCTCGACCAAATCCTAATATGGCTCTGGGGTTCGTGCTCATAAAGGTGTTTCCGGGGAAGGAGAGAAGGGTTTACGACAGACTCGCGGAGCTCGAGGAGGTTGAGGAGCTCTACCCCCTGTTTGGAGAGTACGACCTGATAGCGAAGATCGTAGTGAGGGACTTCGAGCACCTCAGCGACGTAGTCCTAAACAAGATAAGGACGATAGACGGGGTGGTGGAGACCAAGACCCTAACAGGAGCCAAGTTCTGATGCCCTTTCGACATAACGAAAAACTACCTGCTAAGGAGGTTCAGGGACTACTATATGAGGGTAGACCTCACTCCGCCGAAGGATTTGGAGAAACGTGAATGGGCGTTCGTCCCTCTCGAAAGTTTTCCGGAGTTCGTGATGAGGAGGCACGTATCCCTATCCTCCGAGCTCGAACTGAAGGCGTTGGTGTTGGAGAACGTTCCGGCGCACGTCTATTACTCCACTGCCTACTACTCCGACCCGTCGGCGGAGATGGACAAAAAGGGTTGGCTGGGGGCGGATCTTATATTCGACATAGACGCGGATCACCTCCCCAAACCATCCCTGAAGGCGGCGAAGTTCGAGGTCATGAAGCTCGTAAGGATACTCGAGGACGATTTCGGTGTGGGCAAGGGGGACATGGAGGTCGTCTTCTCGGGAAGGAGGGGGTATCACGTTCACGTTTACGACGAGAGGTTCAGGGAGTTGGGGTCGGCGGAGAGGAGGGAGATAGTCGATTACCTAACCCTGACGGGATTGAAGGGCGGAAAGCAGATGGAGAGGATAAGGAGGTGTGCGGAAAAGCACTCTTTCGAAATCTGCGAGGCCAAGCTCAGAGTTCACGTCGATCCTCCCGTAACTACGGACGTTAAGAGGTTGATAAGGCTGCCGGATTCCCTTCACGGCAAGACGGGGCTGAGGGTTACGAGGGTGCCGATCGACAGACTCGAGGAGTTCGACCCTACTGTCGACGCGGTGGTGTTCGGGGAGGAGAGGGTAAGGGTTAGGTTGCTGAAGAGGATCAGGGTTAAGATGATGGGGTGCAGGTTCGAGCTCCCTCCGGGCAAGGCGGTGGTTCCGGAGTACTTGGCCGTTTACCTGATATGCAGGGGTGTCGCGCTCTATGGACATTGACGAGCTACTCGAAATTTTGGAGAGGACGAAGGAGGGGAAGCTTCAGAAGATAGACGAAGATCTCTACGCGAGAATAGGAGAGAGAATTGAGGAGTTGGAGGAGAAGAAGGAGAGGGCGGAGAGGGAGGAGGAGATCGCGAGGATAGAGGACGAGATAAGGACGTTGAAGAAGATAAGGAGGAGGATATTCGAGGCGAGGACTGGAAAGATAATTAAGCTCGCATGGGCGAAGGTGTGCGATATCGAGGTTGAGGAGGAGACGGACAACATGACGTCGGCGGAGAAGGGATTGTTCGAGAAGCTCGTAGAGTTGCTCGAAAACTTCAAGAGGCTGGTGTTCGAGAAGAGGAGGAGGGAGAAGTACGTCTTGGTTAGGATAAGGAAGGATGTTCCCGAATTCGTCGGAATCGATGGAAAAACATATAAGTTGAAGAGGGAGGACGTTGTATTGCTCCCCGAACCCAACGCCAAAGCTTTAATAGACGGTGGTGTCGCAGAAGAGATCGAGGTGAAAGGATGAAGTATCCGAAGAGGGTTAGGACTTTCTGTCCGTTCTGCG
>CAZQJR010000145.1:0-3918 GCA_964592825.1 uncultured archaeon
CAGATACAAACCCGAAAGCTACACCAGAGCGGGATTCAGAAACATGCTTGAGACTTTCGGAAAGGTGAGGGAAAGGATCGTGGAAAGAATACCCGAATGCATGGACTGCGTTTTTAGGAACATATGCGGAAGTCCCTGTCCTGCAGAGGTTTACTCAGAGTTCGGAACGTTCTTCGCAAAATCACCCTCGTGCGAGTACTACAGGAAAATCATAGAGCACGCGTTTAAAGTGATTATCAGAGGGGATTACAGGTACGTTTTGAGGATGGAAAATTTGAGGAGGGTTTATTAACACACCCTCGGAATCGGATCGGCCATCGGAGGGGGTAAGACCTTCCTCGTTCCTATGCTCGTCTCGACAACGACTTCCTCGAACTTAGAAGTAGCGTACCCTATTATCTCCGCATCCTTCTGTCCTGCCTTGTGCAGAGCCTTCAGAACGTCTTCCGCCATGTCCGACACTACCCCCATCACGACCTTCCCCTCGTTGGCCATGCTGAGAGGATCCAAGCCCAGAAGTTCGCAGAACCCCTTGACCTCCTCCCTGACCGGAACCCTTTCCTCTTCAATTAGAATCCCAACGCCACTCTTTTCGGCCATTTCATTCAGCGCGGATGCGAGTCCGCCCCTCGTGGGATCCTTCATCGCCGTGATACCTCCAACGTCGAGTACATCCTTAAGGAAGAGCCACACGGGATAAACGTCCGACCTAACGTCCAATTCGAACTCGAATCCCCTTTCGAGCATTATCGCAACCCCGTGCTCCGCCACGTTCCCTGAAACGATTATCGCGTCTCCATCTCCAAGTCCACAGTCCCTCACCCACCTGTAGGGATAATCCCTGTACTCCCTGACCACCGTTATGTTTTTGCGAAGGTGCTCGTTGTCTATCCCAACGCCCGAGGAGTTCACTATTATCTCCACGTTGGCCTCCACGACCTTCGTATCTCCCGTTATAAGCTTGGCGTCGAGCTTGGAAAGCCAGAACTTGAAATCGTCGAGTATCCTCTCGAGCTTTTCGACTTCGAAACCCTCCTGAATTATTAGGGAAAGCGTGAAAGCGTACGGTTGCGCTCCCATCACGGCCAAGTCGTTTGATGTTCCGCATACGGCCAAACTACCTATACTCCCTCCCCTGAACACTGGAGGAGAGACGACGTAGGAGTCCGTAGTCAGAACGAAACCGTCGAAGTCCGAGGAGTCGTCCATGTCGGAGAGGGATATTTCACCGAGCCTTGAATCTCCGAACCTCGACACCACGTGCTTCTTGAGGAAATCGAACATGAACTTTCCGCCCGCTCCGTCCTCCCTCCTAACTATCATCCAACAACCTCCCCGCGTAGATTTGCCCCAAGCTTATCCCGTTATCACCGCAGGCTACCTCTTCGTTCAGATGCAACTTACGCCCGATATACCTTTCGACGAGCGGCGTGAAGTAAGAGTTGTAGGTAACGCCTCCGCTCATCACCACCGGCAAGTCGTAGTCCTTCACCACTTCGGCGAAGCTCCTCGCGAGGTAATCTATCAACGCGTACGCTATCTCTCCCCTATCCTTACCTTCGAGATACATCTCCAGAGCCCTGCAGATCGCGGGCGCGACCCTTATCACCCTTACCCTTCCAGCCTTTGCCCTCCAACCCTCGTGGAAGAAGGGTCTCGAATACACCGTCTCCTCCTCGACCGAAACGATTTCGGGACCCCCCAAGCTGAGGTCGGTTTCCTTCACGACGCTCTCCAACTTCATCGCCGGCTCGCCTTCGTACGTCCTTTCGAAGCACACTTCGAGCATGGCCGCGACTGCGTCGAGAACCCTTCCCACCGAGGACGATTCCACACCCGTATCGTATACGGAAGCGAGGAGTTCAAAATCCTCCTCCCCGTAGCGTTTGAGCAGATCGTAATCTCCGAGCTCGCCGTAAACCAATGAGAAAAGAACTCTTAACGGCCTGTACGTGGCCACGTCACCTCCTATGAGCTTGAAGTACTCCAACCTACCGATCCTCCTGAACTCCATCCTCTCGAAGTCGAGCAGGAGCACCTCCCCACCCCACACCCTGCCGTCGAAACCGTATCCAACGCCATCGACCGCGATCGCAACCGCCCTATCCAACCCCCTCTCCGCCATGACCGACATGGCGTGGGCGAAGTGATGCTGAACCCTTAGGAGCTCGCATCCAACCGACTCCGCCAGCTTTTCCGCAAAAAGGGTAGTGTTGAATTGGGGATGAAGGTCGCACGCTATGAATTCCGGCTTTAAGTCTACGAAATTCGTGAAGAACCTAACCGCCCTCTTGAAGAATTCGTCGTAAGTTTTGAAGTTCGATGTGTTGCCTATGTACTGGGACATTATCGCTTTTCCGTCCTTCAGCACGGTTACGGAGTTGTAGAGCTCCGCGCCTACGGCCAACCCGTCTTTCCCGATGTTCAGCCCTATCACCTTCGGAACGAAACCCCTCGACCTACGGATTATCAGCCTCCTCCCCGCAACGAACTTAACGACCGAATCGTCCACCCTGTTTTGAATCCTAAGGTCGTGTCTGAGCACGGCATCGAGCTCCATCTCGAAAACGCTGTCGTCTATGTGCATGGGCTCTCCCGGCCTGTTAGCGGACGTCATGACTACGGTGTCGGCTTCGAGGAACCTGAACAAGATGTAATGAACGGGGGCATAGGGCAACATTACGCCTACGGTATTCAAGCCCGGAGCGACGGCGGAGAACGAATCGGGATCTCTCTTTCTGAGAATGGTTATAGGTCTAACGTAGCTTTCCATTTCTCTTCTCTCTTCTTCACCGACTACGGCTATCCTTTCCACGACATCCATGTCCCTCGCCATGATTGCGAACGGTTGCTGAGGTCTGCCCAACCTCCTCCTGAGTTCGAGAACGACGTCGTCTTCGGTTATGCAGGCGATGTGGTATCCTCCTATACCCTTTATCGCAACGAACCTTCCGGAATCGATGAGTTCGGCCGTTTTCCTTATAGCTTCGACCCCATCAATCCTCTCCTCCCCTACCACGAGCTCGTAACTCGGCCCGCACTTCGGACACGCTATGGACTGGGCGTAGTATCTCCTGTTCAGCACATCCTCGTATTCCCTCCTACACTCCTCGCAAAGCGGAAAGTCGGCAAACGTAGTGTTTTCTCTGTCGTACGGCAATCTTATCGACACGGAGAACCTCGGGCCGCAATCGGTGCAGGATATGAACGGATACATGTACCTCCTGTCCCTCGGATCGAACAGTTCTTTAAGACACATCCCGCACGTCGCAACGTCGGGAGGTGGTAGAGACAACCCTCCCTTTTTCCCACCGCTCCTCTCTATCGTAAAATCGCTTAGCTCCAATCCTTCGATCTCCTCAACTTCGACATCCGATATCTCGGCGAGGGGAGGCTTCTCGCTCTTGAGCCTTTTCAGAAATTCGTCAACGTTACCGTCGATGACTATCTCGACACAACCCGTCCCGGTGTTCTTCACGTAACCCTTGAGACCCATTGATTTTGCCAGACGATAAACGAAAGGTCTGAATCCAACGCCCTGAACGGTTCCCCTAACGATTATGCGGTACACGGATCATAATAGGCCTGAGAAATAAATAATTGTTCGCTCCACCGTGCAGAGGTCTGTCCCCAGCTTATGCCTGGGGCCGGCTTACCGGCGTCGGGCGTTAGTGACCGCGGGCTGAACGGCTCGCCCTTACGGGCTCGCCGCTTACACCCCGGTCCTATCAAACGGGTCTTCTACCCGCGCCCTTAACGGGGGGCTCTTTTCGGGGACGGCTTCAGGCTTAGATGCTTTCAGCCTTTAGCCGCGTGGCGCGTAGCTGCCCGGCAGTGCCCTGCCGGACAACCGGTCGACCAGTGGCGCCGGAGGCTCGTTCCTCTCGTACTAGAGCCTCCTTCCCCTCAGCCCCCCAG
>CAZQJR010000146.1:0-11983 GCA_964592825.1 uncultured archaeon
GAGATAATAGTTTATCGGGATCCAAAGCTCGACGAATCCGACTTCATAAAGGACGTGCTCGAATATCTCGAGCTTCCGCAGTATCTAAGAAGGCACCTGATACCGATAAAGCCTACCCTACGCTACGTCGGAGTTCTGCCCCCTCTCCGCATTCCTTCTCATAAGCCGAAACGTTTAAAAGTCGGTGAGGTTAGAGAGGGGGTCGTTAGACGGGTTGCTCCTGACGGCACGTGCTGGGTGGATATAGGTCTGGACGCCCTGGCGCTCCTCAAGCCCAAGAGGAGGCTTAAGAGGGGCGCCCGCGTGACCGTCAGGGTCTGTTCGAAGAAGCCGTTGGTCGTCGAAGAGGCGGAACCGGATGAGTATTGGGGATATAAGGTGAGAAAAGCGGAGCTTAAAGATATACTTAGGAGAAAGAACGTGGTGATCACGTCCCGCAGATGCGGAGTGGTGGGTTTGGAGGAGCTCAGAAGGTGCGTTAGGGAACCTCTAACGCTGATATTCGGAAGTCCCGAGGAGGGCGTGTTCGAAATAGCGGAGAGGTTGGGGTTGAAGGTTGACGCTAAATGTTGGAATACCGTCCCGATGCAGGGTGTTGAGACCGTGAGGTTGGAGGAGGCGGTGTTGGCTACGTTGGCGATAGTGAACTGGGTGAGGTGGTTGGATGAAGTATAGCAGGCCGAGAAGGGGATCTTTGGCCTTCAGTCCGAGGAAGAGGGCGAGTAGCATAATACCGAGGATAAGGAGCTGGCCGGAGTACGAAGGAGAGCCGAAGCTGTTGGGTTTCGCGGGATACAAGGCGGGAATGACGCACGTGATAATGATAGACGACAGGAAGAACTCCCCGACTTACGGAGAGGAGATAGCGGTGCCCGTCACCGTAATAGAGTGCCCACCGATGAAGGTGATGGGGATAAGGGTTTACAAGAACACGCCCTACGGCTTGCAGATAGCGGGAGAGGTTTGGACGAACGAACTCGACGAGCATCTCGCGAGAAGGCTTAACCTTCCGAAGAAGAACCCCGACGTTGATAAGTTGAGGGAGATAGGCGACGTGGCGGAGGTCAGGCTGATAACCTACACCCAGCCCTACAAGATAACGGGTGTTCCCAAGAAGGTTCCGGACGTCATGGAGCAGAAGGTCGGCGGGTCGGACATAAACGCGGTGCTCGATTATGCAATCGAGAAGTTGGGTAAGGAGGTAAGGATTTCGGAGGTGTTTCAGGAGGGGCAGTTGATAGACGTCATTGCGATAACGAAGGGCAAGGGATTTCAGGGGCCCGTGAAGAGGTGGGGCGTGATAACGCTCGACGCAAAGCATGCGAGGAGCAGTAAGCACAGGAGGGTGGGAACCCTCGGCCCTTGGACTCCGCACAGGGTGAGGTGGACTGTTCCTCAGGCCGGGCAGATGGGGTTCCATCAGAGAACGGAGTACAACAAGAGGATAATCAAGATAGGGGAGAACGGTGAGGAGATAACGCCATCCGGCGGATTCGTTCACTACGGAGTCGTGAGGAGCGATTACGTTCTCGTCGCCGGTAGCGTTCCCGGGCCGGTTAAGAGGCTCATAAGGATGAGGGACGCGATAAGGCCTCCGAGGAAGGTCGTTTACGAGGGTGTTAACGTTCTCTACGTCAGCACTTCCTCGAAGCAGGGTAGGTGATCACGATGATGGCGAAGGTTTTGGGTTTGAATGGAGAGGTCGTGGAGGAGATAGAGCTTCCCGAGGTGTTCGAGGAGGAGTTCAGGCCGGACATAATTAAGAGAGCCGTCCTTGCAATTCAGAGCCATCGCAGGCAACCCTACGGCCCCAACCCGTTGGCGGGCTTGGACTACGCGTGGGAGAACTGGGGGCCGGGATACGGATACGCGAGGGTTCCGAGGTGGAAGATAGGGAGCAGGGCGGTAGTAGTTCCTCAGGCTGTTGGAGGGAGGAAGGCTCATCCACCAAAGCCGCAGAAGAAGTGGGCGGAGAAGATAAACAAGAAGGAGATGCGCAAGGCCTTGCGTTCGGCCATAGCAGCCACAGCCAACCCCGAACTCGTGAAGGCGAGGAACCACGTCTTCGAAGGCGAACTCCCGAAGGTGGTCGTGGACGATCTGCAGGCGGTGAAGAAGACAAAGGAGGTAGTTGAAGTCTTCAAGGCCATAGGGGTTTACGGTGACGTGGAGAGGTCGGCGGAGACGAAGAGAATTAGGGCGGGAAAGGGGAAGAGAAGGGGAAGGAGATACGTTCAGAAGAAGAGCGTGCTCTTGGTGGTCGGTAAGGATGAGGGAGTCATGAAGGCGGCGAAGAACCTGCCCGGAGTTGACGTGGTCTTGGCGAAGGATCTGAACGTGGAGTTGCTCGCTCCCGGTTGCGTTGCCGGAAGGCTTACCGTTTGGACTAAATCCGCGATAGAGCATCTGAGGGGATGGTTATGCTGATCAGGTGCTTTTTGGTAACGGAAAAGGCGGTAAGCTTGCTCGAAAAGAACGTATTAACGGCAATAGTGGACATCAGGGCGAAAAAGCCCGATATTAAGAGGGAGATAGAGAGGCTGTTCAACGTGGAAGTGGAGAAGGTGAACACGCTGATCACTCCGAAGGGTGAGAAGAAGGCGTACATAAAGCTCAAGCCGGAGTATTCCGCGGAAGAGATCCTCTCGAAGTTGGGAGTGTTCTGAGGTGGTGTGAATGGGTAAGCGTATAATCTCCCAGAACCGTGGAAGGGGAACCCCCACGTACACCGCCCCCTCTCACAAGTACAAGGCGGAGATAAAGCATCTCAGGTTTAGACCGGGGGAGACGATAAGGGCGGAGGTTATAGACATAGAGCACGATCCCGCGAGGAACGGTCCGGTAGCGCTCGTAAGGTTGCCGGACGGCGGGACGACTTACATCCTCGCTACGGAAGGTTTGGGAGTCGGGGATGTTGTTGAGGCGGGAGAAAACGTGGAGTTGAAGCCCGGAAACACGACGTATCTGAAGAACATTCCCGAGGGAACGCCAATATGCAACATAGAGAACCAGCCGGGAGACGGGGGGAAGTTCGCGAGAGCCAGCGGAACCTACGCCATACTGGTCGCTCACGAGGAGGACAGGGTTTTGGTTCAGCTTCCGTCTGGAAAGCTAAAGTGGCTCGATCCTAAGTGCAGGGCAACCATAGGCGTCGTCGCTGGGGGAGGGAGAACGGATAAGCCGTTCGTTAAGGCGGGCAAGAAGTATCACAAGATGAAGAGCAAGGCCGCGAAGTGGCCGAGGGTCAGGGGAGTCGCTATGAACGCCGTCGATCACCCGTTCGGTGGTGGAAAGCACCAGCACGTCGGAAGGCCGAAGACCGTCAGCAGGAGAGCACCACCGGGCAGGAAGGTCGGAAGCATCGCTGCGAGGAGAACCGGAATCAGGAAGTAACCTTATATATTTATTCGTCATCGTGGTTCGGAGGTGGTGGGTATGGCGTTGAGGAGTAAGATAACCCGTCCGAAGGAGTTTAGGTATCGCGGTTACACGCTGGAGGAATTGCAGAAGATGAGCTTGGAGCAGATAGCCGAGCTCTTGCCTGCGAGGGAGAGGAGGAAAATTAAGAGGGGATTGACGGAGCAGGAGTTGAAGTTGCTGAGGAAGCTGAGGAAGAAGGGATGGGCGAGGACTCACTGCAGGGACATGGTAGTTTTGCCTGAGATGGTGGGGAAAACCGTTTACGTGCACAACGGAAAGGAGTTCGTCAAGGTGGAGATAAAGCCGGAGATGATAGGGCACAGGTTGGGCGAGTTCGCGCTTACGAGGAGGTTCGAGAAGCACTCCGGGCCGGGAGTTGGAGCTACGAGGAGCAGTAAGTTCGTTCCGCTGAAGTGAGGTGGTCGAATGGCTCGCATAAAGTACTCCTACAGTCCGGGTGACGAGAGCAAGGCCGCGAGGGCGATGGGTTACGAGATGCCCATAAGCTTCAAGCACGCCGTGGAGATATGCAGGGAGCTCAGGGGTAAGAAGTTGGAGGAGGCCAAGAGGATATTGGAGGACGTGATAGCGCTTAGAAGACCGATTCCTTTTAAGAGGTACAAGAAGAAGGTCGCCCACAAGCACGGCCTTCACAAGTGGTATGCGGGAAGGTATCCTCAGAAGGCGGCGAGGTTCATCCTGAAGGTTCTAAAGAACTTGGAGGCGAACGCCGAATACAAGGGTTTGGATGTTGACAAGCTCGTTATCGTCCACGCTCAGGCGAAGATGGGGAGGAAGATAAAGAAGTACATGCCCCGTGCCTTCGGAAGAGCCACGCCCAGATTCCAGCAGCTTACGACCGTAGAATTCGTAGCGGAAGTGAGGGGTGAGTAGCATGGCGGTGGAGAGGAAGTTCATAAGGGACAGGATAACCAAGCTTCAGGTTAAGGAGTGGATAAAGGAGGAAGTTAGAAACGCGGGGTTCGGAGGGCTCGATATAGTCAGAACGCCTCTCGGAACTCAGGTTAGCCTGTTCGTTGAAAGACCGGGGCTCGTAATTGGAAAGGGAGGAAGAAGGATAAGGATGCTTCAGGAAAGGCTCAAGGAGTTCGGCTTGGATAACCCGCAGATAAGCGTTGACGAAGTTGAGAAACCGGAGTTCAACGCTCAGCTGATGGCCACCTTGCTGGCGAGGGCTCTTGAGAGGGGATGGTACTTCAGAAGGGCGGGTTACAGGTTCCTCTACAGGATAATGGAGGCCGGAGCTAAGGGGTGTGAGATAGAGATAAGCGGTAAGCTGACGAGTGAAAGAGCCAGAACTGAGAAGTTCGTAGCGGGAACAATGGTTCACACCGGTGATCCTGCTTACGAATTGGTCAGGAAGGGATTCGACATCGCAATCAAGAAGTTGGGCGTTTACGGCGTTTGGGTGAGGATAATCCCGCCGGACGTTGAGCTTCCGGACGAGTTCAAGGTGAAGGAGGTAAGCAAGGAGGAGCTCGAAGCCCTGAAGGCTCAGGTTCTCGGGGAGGCTGAGGAGACGAAGGAGGGTGAAGGAGAATGAAGATGGACGAGATAAGAAAGATGAGCAGGGAGGAGAAGCTGAAGAAGTTGAGGGAGCTCGAATTGGAACTTCTGAGGCTGAGAACTCTCGTCCGCTCCGGAGGTTCTCTGGAGAATCCCATGGCCATAAGGAACGTTAGGAGGGACATAGCGAGGATAAAGACCGCTTTGAGGGAGGAAGGGTACAAGGTATGAGGCCAGAGCTCGTACTCGCTCACGAGTGGATAGGGTTGGAGGTGGAGGTCGTAGATTCCCCGAACAAAGCGGAAGTTGGAATCAGGGGAGTGGTCGTGGACGAAACCATGAATACTCTCAAGATAAGGACGGAAAAAGGTTTAAAAATCGTGGCGAAGAGGGGTAGAACCTTCAGGGTCAGGTTCGGCGGAAAGGTGTTGAGGGTGAAGGGGGATCTTATAGCCTTCAGGCCGGAGGATAGGATAAAGAAGGGTGTACTCATGTTGAAAAGGGCGAAGGGTGTTTGGTTATGGTGAAGGACATAGGTTTGGATGTAAAGCCTCCCGAGAGGGAGTGCGACGATAAGAACTGCCCGTTCCACGGGGATTTGAGGGTCAGAGGTCAGATACTGACTGGTAGGGTCGTGAAGACTTACGAGAGAACAGCCGTAATAGAGAGGGAGCTCATAAGGTACGTCAGGAAGTACGAGAGATATCTTAAGAAGAGGTCGAAGATCCACGCCCACAATCCGCCTTGCATAAACGCCAAGCCGGGTGATGTGGTTACGATAGCGGAATGCAGACCCATAAGCAAGACTAAGAGCTTCGTGATAGTGGAGGTGGTGAGGCGTGAAGGCGATCAGGGCTGAGGTTCCGAGATGTTTGCCCACGGGGGCGAGGCTGGTTTGCGCGGACAACACGGGAGCGAGGGAGGTGGAGATAATAGCGGTTAAGGGTTACAAGGGAGTCAGGAGGAGGTATCCCGCCGCGGGAGTAGGGGATATAGTGGTCGTGACTGTGAAGAAGGGAACCCCAGACATAAGGAAGCAGGTGCACTACGCGGTGATAATAAGGCAGAGGAAGGAGTACAGAAGACCGGACGGGACTCGAGTCAAGTTCGAGGACAACGCTGCGGTGATTACGGACGACAAGGGAAATCCGAAGGGATCCGAAATCAGAGGCCCCGTAGCGAGGGAGGCTGCGGAGAGGTTCCCCAAGATAGGTTCGATAGCTTCGATAATAGTGTGAGGTGGTTCTATGCCGATTCCCAAATCCAAACAGCCGAGGAAGTGGAGGAGGTGGCTTTACAAGACATCCAAGCTTCACGAGAGGCACAGACTGCTTCACGCAACCCTATCCAAGGAGCTCAGGAAGAAGTACGGAAAGAGGGCGATAAGGATAAGGAAGGGAGACAAGGTCAGGATCATGAGGGGCGAATTCAGGGGGCACGAGGGTAAGGTCGTCGAGGTGGACATGAAGAGGTTGAGGATATACGTCGACGGGGTTACTCAGACGAAGGCGGACGGGACGGAGGTTTACATCCCCGTGCATCCTTCAAACGTCATGATAATCGAGTTGGGAGAGGTTGATGAGGTTAGGAAGAGAATATTGGAGAGGAAGTGATGGTTATGCACCAGAAGAGGTTGTCCGCTCCTAAAACTTACAAGATCCCGAGGAAGAGCGGTGGAAGGTGGGTGGTAAAGCCCTCCCCGGGGCCGCACAACAAGTACGCGATACCTTTGCTCATAGTGGTCAGGGACTACCTCCAGCTTGCGGACACCGCGAGGGAGGCGAGGAGGATAATAGCGAGCGGTGAGATACTCGTCGACGGCGTTCCGAGGAAGGACTACAAGTTCCCCGTCGGTTTGTTCGACGTCATAAAGATCCCCAAGCTCGGAAAGAGCTACAGGATGGTGTTCGACGATAAGGGTAGATACGTTCCGATAGAGATAGAGGACGACAACGTCAAGCTCTACAAGATCGTGAACAAGACTATGGTTAAGGGTGGCAGGATACAGCTCAACCTGTTCGACGGGACTAACGTCCTCGCGGGAAACGAGTACAAGACGAAGGACAGCATACTGATGACGATCCCCGACAAGAAGATAGTCGATCACCTCAAGTTCGAGATCGGAGCCTTGGTGATGGTTACCGGCGGAGGTCACGCGGGTGAGATAGGTAGGATAAAGGAGTACAAGATCGTCAGGAGCTCCGCGCCGAACTTGGTTACGGTCGAATCGGACAAGGGAGAGTTCACGACGATAGAGGACTACGTATTCGTGATCGGTAAAAAGGATTCCGACAGGCCAGTGATAGATCTGGGGGTGTAACGTATGCAGGCGGTGACCGTTGAGAGGGGAGAGAAGAAGGAAAATCCCATGAGGGAGATACTGATAGATAAGGTCGTCATAAACATCGGCGTGGGGGAAAGCGGGGAGAGGCACAAGAGGGCTGTGAGGTTGCTCGAAATGCTTACAGGCCAAAAGCCGGCCATAACCTACGCCACCCAGACCATAAAGAACTTCGGGATAAGGAGGGGTGAGGCGATAGGGGTCAAGGTCACGCTTAGGGGTGAGAAGGCGATGAAGTTCCTAATGGACGCCTTGAAGGTCAAGGAGTTCAAACTTCCCGCGAAATCGATAAACGCCGGCAACTTCTCCTTCGGCATCGCCGAGCACATAGACCTGCCGGGAGTGGATTACGATCCCGACATAGGCATATTCGGAATGGACGTATGCGTAGTTTTGAAGAGGAGAGGCTACAGGGTTGCGAGGAGGAGGAGGTGCAGGAGCAAGATAGGTAAGAGGCACAGGATAACGAGGGAGGAGACGATAGAGTGGCTTAGAAATTTGGGAGTGGAGGTGGTGTGATATGGCGAGCAAGCCCAAGAACAAGGTTTTCGGGAGAGGAGCGAACCGTTGTAGGAGATGCGGGAGGAAGAGAGGGCTGATAAGGAAGTACGGGCTTTACCTCTGCAGGCAGTGTTTTAGGGAGGTAGCGTCCGAGTTGGGATTCAAGAAGCTCTGGTGAGGTGATCGCTATGGCAGTGGATCCACTGTCGGATGCCATGTCCGCTATAAAGAACGCTGAGAGAGTTGGAAAGGAGAAGTGCGAGGTTAAGCCCGCTTCAAAGCTCATAGGCAACGTTCTGAAGGTCATGAAGGATCACGGTTACATAAAGGGGTTCGAGTACGTCGAGAACCACAGGGGAGGGAAGTTCATAGTCGAGCTCTGCGGAAGGATAAACGATTGCGGGGCGATAAGGCCGAGGTTCTCGGTAAAGAGGACGGAATACGAGAAATACGAGAAGAGGTTCTTGCCCGCGAGGGACTTCGGCATACTGATAGTTTCAACGACGAAGGGCGTTATGTCTCAGAAGGAGGCGAGAGAGCTCGGTTTGGGTGGTGTTCTGCTTGCTTACGTATACTGAGGTGATGGCAATGATAGAGAGGGTCGTTCCAGTTCCAGAGAACGTGGAGGTTAGCGTCGAGGGAGACACCTCGAAGGGATACGTGATCAGGGCGAAGGGGCCTTTGGGGGAGAACTCCCGCTATCTGAAGTTCAGGGGGGTTTATATAGAGAAGGTGAACAACGCGATAAGGGTTTACGCCAAGGAGGACAGGAGAAGGTTGAAGGCGATGGTTGGAACGTTTTGGGCGCACATAAGGAATCTGATTAGGGGAGTTACGGAAGGTTTTGAGTACAAGCTCAAGGTCGTTTACGCTCACTTCCCGATAAAGGTTAGGGTTGAGGGCGACGAGGTGATAATAGAGAACTTCTTGGGCGAAAAGCATCCGAGGAGGGCAAAGATCGTGGGCAGGGCTAAGGTGGAGATAAGGGGGCAGGAGATAATAGTTAAGGGGATCGATAAGGAGGAGTGTGGGCAGACCGCCGCGAACCTCGAGCAAGCTACGAAGATCAAGAGGTTGGATCCGAGGGTGTTTCAGGACGGGATATACATAGTTGAGAAACCGAAGTGAGGTGGTGGAAATGAATCCGAATCTCGCCCCCGAACTCGTAAGGCTGATGAAGGTCAGGAGGAGGCAGAAGGCGAGAAAGCCGGAGTTCAGGCACTTCGAAGCTCACAAGAAGCTGAGGCTAAGGGATAAGGGCTGGAGGAGGCCTAAGGGACTGCACAACAAGTGGAGGGAGAGGGTAGGAGGTAAGTGGAGCGGAAGGATACTCGTCAGCGTCGGTTTCGGATCGCCGAAGGCGGTCAGGGGTCTGCATCCGTCCGGATACGAGGAGGTTCTCGTCTATAACGTGAAGGATCTCGAGGGGTTGGATCCGAGCAGGCAGGCGGTGAGGATAGCTTCGACCGTTGGAATGAAGAAGAGGTTGCAGATAGAGGAGAAGGCCAAGGAGTTGGGTATTAAGGTGCTCAATCCTACTCAAAGGTGATGGTTATGGATTTGAGGTTGCAGAGGCGTTTGGCCGCTCAAATCCTCAAGTGCGGAACGAACAGGATTTGGTTCGATCCCTCTGCCTTGGACGAGATAGCCGAGGCGGCCACGAAGGATGACGTGAGGGAGCTTATAGAGAAGGGTTTGATCAAGAGAAAGCCCGTGAAGGGCGTTTGCAGGGTTAGGATAAACTACAAGAAAGCTCAGAAGAGGAAGGGTAGGAGGAGGGGACACGGAAGCAGGAAGGGTAAGAAGACCGCGAGGCTTTCGAGGAAGGAGGCTTGGATAATCAGGATAAGAGCTCTGAGGAGGAGGCTGAGGTATCTGAGGGACAAGGGCATCATCGACAGGAAGACTTACAGGATGCTTTACATGAAGGCGAAGGGCGGTGAGTTCAGGAGCGTTTCCCACCTGAACGCTTACCTCGAAACGCAGGGTTTGATTAAGAAGGAAGAGGTGACGTAAAATGGCAAGAGGGCCGAGGTATAAGGTTCCCTATAGGAGGAGAAGGGAGGGAAAGACTAACTACAGGAAGAGGCTCAAGCTACTGCTTTCGAGGAAACCGAGGTTGGTCGTGAGGATAACGAACAGGAGGGTCATAGCCCAGATAATAGAGTACCATCCCGACGGAGACAGGGTGCTCGTGGGCGTGGACTCGTCAATGCTGACGAAATACGGTTGGAAGGGCGACCTGAACAACACTCCGGCTGCGTATCTGACGGGTCTGCTCGTGGGGAAGAAGGCGCTGGAGAAGGGGATAAAGGAGGCCATACTCGACATAGGCCTACATACGCCTACGAGAGGAGGAAGGGTGTTTGCGGTGCTCAGAGGGGCTGTTGAAGCTGGATTGGAGGTTCCACACAGCCCCGAGGTTCTGCCGGACGATTCACGAGTTAAGGGCGAGCATATCGCCCAATACTACGAGATGGCTCCCGAAAGGTTTTCCGAATACGAGAAGAGGGGTTTGAAACCTTCCGAACTTCCCCAGCATGTTGATGAGGTTAAAGAAAGGATAATGGTGGGAGCATGACGGATGAGTGGGTTCCGAGGACGAGGTTGGGTAAGTTGGTCGCGGAGGGCAAGATAAAGACGATCGACGAGGCCTTGGCGAGCGGACTGCCGTTGAAGGAGCCGGAGATAGTGGACGTTCTCCTTCCGGATCTGGAGGATGAGGTTCTCGAGATTTCAATGGTTCAGAGGATGACGGACAGCGGAAGGAGGACGAAGTTCAGGGTTACCGCGGTCGTTGGAAACAAGGACGGTTACGTTGGAGTGGGCGTGGGTAAAGCTTCTCAAGTGGCTCCGGCGATTCAGAAGGCCATAAACAACGCGAAGATCAACATATTCAAGGTCAACAGGGGTTGCGGTTCTTGGGAGTGTGGATGCGGGCAACCGCACTCTATACCCTTCAAGGTCACGGGCTCCGCGGGGAGCGTTAGGATAACGCTGATACCCGGGCCGAGAGGGTTGGGAATAGTGGCCGGAAAGGTGGCCAAAAAGGTCTTGGAGTTGGCTGGAGTGAGGGACGTTTGGACGTTCACGAGGGGGCAGACCAAGACGACCATAAACTTCGCAAAGGCAACTTACGAGGCGTTGAAGCAGACGATGTTCGTCAAGAGGTGATAACGAATGGTTCTGTTTGCGGTGGTTAGAGTTAGGGGAACGGTTGGCGTTCACAGAAAGATCAGGGATACCCTCAAGATGCTGAGGTTGCACAAGAGATACCACTGCGTGGTCGTGCCCGACACACCTTCCTACAGGGGGATGCTTCAGGTCGTTAAGGACTACGTAGCATACGGGGAGATAGACGCCGAAACCCTCGCGATGCTTCTGAGGAACAGGGGAAGGCTGGTGGGTGACAAGCCCTTAACGGACGAATACGTTAAGGAAAAGACCGGTTACGATTCCATAGAGGCGTTCGCGAAGGCTGTCGTGGAGGGGAAGGCAAGCCTGAAGGATCTGCCCGATTTAAAACCTGTCTTCAGGTTGCACCCGCCGAGGGGAGGTCTTAAAAACATAAAGTGGCACTATCCGAGGGGTAGCTTGGGCTATCACGGAAAGGATATAAACAAACTACTGTATAAGATGAGGTGATATCCATGCCGAAGAAGAAGGTTAAGAAGTTCAGGGGGTCGAGGACGCACGGGAAGGGTAGGAACAGGAGGAACAGGGGTGCGGGATGCAGAGGAGGTAGGGGAAACGCCGGAGTTCACAAGCACAAGTACATCAAGTTCATAAAGCTCGCAAAGCTCGGTCTTTACCAGTTCGGTAAGTACGGGTTCACGAGGCCGAGGGTCGTTCAGCAGGAATATAGGGCCGAGAATTTCCACAAGAAGACTCTGAGAAGGCTCAAGGAGGAGGGTAAGCTCGACGAATACACTTACAAGTTCCTCTACTCCCGCCCCGAGATAAACGTCGACGACCTCGACGAAATCATAGACAGACTCGTCGAGCTCGGGTTGGCCACGAAGGAGGGGGACACGTATTCGGTGGATCTCACCGCATTGGGCTACACGAAGTTGCTCGGTAGGGGGATAATAACGAAGCCCATTGAGGTGAAGGTTCAGTCCGCAACGGAAACCGCGATTCAGAAGGTTGAGGAGGCGGGAGGTAAAGTCGTGCTGGAGGCCTGATCATGGATGT
>CAZQJR010000147.1:0-3326 GCA_964592825.1 uncultured archaeon
CCGGACTGCTGGCTCATGGAGGGGACGGAAGTTTACAGGTTCGAGGGTCAGATATTCAAGGAGGTGGAACCGAGGGGGGACGTGGTGGAGGTAAAGCTCAAGTCCTGAGGGGGAGAACCATCTCGTAACCGTAACCGGCTCTGACGAACCTGAAGCCCAACCTCTTGAAGAACTCCACGGCTCTGTTCTTTTCCGTCACTATCCTTATCTTCTCGAATCCCATCTCCCTGCACTTATCTATCAAAAATTTGACGAGCCTCGTTCCTATCCCCTTGGATCTGTAACCCTTCCTTACGTAAACGCAAAGAGAAACCTCTCTGTCGTTTAGTGGCGTCACTACCGCGTGCCCGACTATCTTGTCCCCCAACTCCGCTACCACGGAGATCCCGTCGGCCAAACACTTGAGCCATACGTCAACGTAATCGCTCGGAATACCCATGCAAATCTCGTCGCACTCCAGATACATCTCCCTGAGCTTATCCCAGTCGGTGCTCCTCTGAAATCTGACGTTTAGCGTGGTCTGTACGCATACCATGGTCGTATTCTTAGGGTAGTCCGAACTCCGATTTAACCCTTTCCCCATTCCGTATTGCGATGCGATTGCTATCCAACGCTATTGCTATATATTGGCACGAAACCTTTAAGTTCACGGAACATATAATAATGAGTATGAACGGGAAGAGGGTTGAGGACAGGAGCGATGAGGTTTGGCTCGAGATGAAGACCTTCATAGACGTCTGGTGGCTTGAGGAGTGAGCATCTCAACTATCCTGTTCTTGATCTCCTCGAACGCCTTCATCTGACATCCAAGTTCGAACGGCGGGATTCCCTCAACGTCCGCTCTTATAAAACATTCGTCGAACGGTATCTTCCCCAAAATCGGGTGTTCTATTCCCTTCAGAACGTCCTCGTAACCTTCCCTGAACTTGTTCACCACCACGGCCAACTTCTCTATCCCTATATCCCTCGCGAGCTTGTCTATCCTCTTCAGCGTTTCAACCGACCTCCTCCCCGGCTCGACGACGGCTACCATTAGATCCACACCCTTCGCCGTTCCTCTTCCGAGATGTTCTATTCCCGCCTCCATGTCGAGCAGTAGAACGTCCTTCTCCTTGAATATGGCGTGTCTTAGTATTGCCCTTAGGAAGGCGTTTTCGGGACAGAAGCAACCTTCTCCTCCCTTCTCTATCGTTCCCAAAACCAACACCCTTATCCCGTCCTTCTCGACCGAATACCTCTCGAATATATCGTCCACCTTGGGGTTGAGCTTTATCATTCCCATCGGAGCCACGACCCTCTTCCTTATCTCCTCCTTAAGCTCCGAGAGAGGCGTTATCTCCCCCTCTATCCCCAAAACGAAGGGAAGGTTTACGGAGGAGTCGCAGTCTATCGCTGTTACCCTGTACCCGTCCCTTGCGAAGAGGTAGGCGAGCATGGCGGTCAACGTAGTCTTTCCTACCCCACCCTTTCCCGAGATGGCTATCTTCACACACGAACCTCGGCGGAATTCCAAGTTAACCTTACGCTTATGACAACCGTTAAATAGCATGCTAAGAACCATTGGATTCGGTGAAGGTCAGCGTAGTTCTTCCAGCGTTCAACGAGGCGGAGAGGATTGAGAGGGCCGTTGAAGAGGTAAAGAGATGGATGGACGAGATAGGATACGATTACGAGATAATAATAGCCGAGGACGGCTCCACCGACGGAACCGACAGGATCGCCGAGGAGCTCGCGAAGAGGGACGGGAGGGTTAGACATCTTCACTCCGACGAGAGGTTGGGAAGGGGAAAGGCGCTGACGAGGGCTTTTAAGTCCGCGGACGGAGAAGTTCTCGTCTATCTCGACGTTGATCTCTCGACGGACATGAGGCATCTGAAGGAGCTTATAGACGCGGTTGCGAAGGAGGGTTACGACGTAGCGACGGGATCGAGGCTAATGAGGGAGAGCCAAACGGAGAGACCTTTGAAGAGGGATCTCGCGTCCAAGGTTTACAACTTTCTCGTGAGGTTCATGCTCGGTTCTAAGCTTAGAGATCATCAGTGCGGTTTCAAAGCGTTTAGGAGATCCAAGATATTGCCCCTTCTCGAAGACGTGAAGGACGATCACTGGTTTTGGGATACGGAGGTTTTAGTTTTAGCTCAGCGCAGGGGGCTGAAGGTCAAGGAGATCCCCGTGAGGTGGAGGCAGGGGAGGGAGACGAAGGTAAGGTTTACGAAAGATGTAGTTTACATGTTCTCTCAGATTCTCAGAATGTGGATGGAGTCGAGAAGGTCGAAGAAGTTCCTCGTATTCTCCGTGATCCTGTCAGCCGGAATTCTAATCTCCCTCGCTCTTTGGAGCGGTTTTAATCTTTCCGTCCTTACGAAGATGAACGCAAAGTTAATCGCCGTTGCCACCTTGATATACGTGCTGTCGTTCGTTTTCAGAGGATACAGATACGAGTACATACTTTCTAAGCTCGGATACTCCGTTCCTCTGGCGTTTTGCGTGGAGGGGGTTTCGGTCAGTCAGATGGCAAACGTCGTAACTCCGGCGAGGATAGGTGATTTGGCGAGAGTGTACATATTCAGGCTTAAGGATGTGCCGATGTCTAAGTCTCTGAGCGGTCTCGCGGTTGAGAGGGTCTTCGACCTTATCGTCGTCATAACCCTCGCCTTCTTTTCGATAATAATGCTCAGCAGTTATTCCCTCCTTACCACGCCAATTTACGCCGTTCTGTTCCTCTTACTACTAATCGGAGCAATGGTGGCGTTAGCGAGAATGGAGAACGTCCTCGGGAGGATAATGAGGGACGCGGGAAGGGCTATGAAGAGGGGGTTCGTCGTCGTAGCTCTGACCACTCTTGCGATATGGATAATAGACTCTCTCGTCTGCTACGTGATCTTACTCGCTTTCGGCATCTCCGACTTCGCACCCGTTATCCTTGCAGTTTCCATAGCAAACATAGCCAAGGCTATACCCATCACTCCGGGAGGTATCGGGACTTACGAGGCGGTGATGACAGGAATCCTTTCGATGGCGGGAGTAGGGAGCGACGTGGCATTCGTAGTATCCCTAATGGATCACACGATCAAGAACCTGATAACGGTGGCGCTGGGAGGGTTGTCCCTCGCCTCCCTGAACGTTAGGTTAAAGGATATAGCGGAAAATCCGAGTTTAAGCTAAAAAATCAGGCTAAACCCACGCAGAACTTCTCGAACTTCTCGTGGTGGAGCAGATCTTCAGCCTTCCCCTCGAACACGACCCTTCCGCTTATCAGCATGTAAGCCCTGTCGCTTATCTCCAGCGCCCTCTTAACGTTCTGTTCTACGAGCAAAATCGTTAGA
>CAZQJR010000148.1:0-3229 GCA_964592825.1 uncultured archaeon
AGAGAAAGGTACTACGAGATCGACAAAAAATCGGGGCCTCTGTTTTTGCTCGCTGTTCTGTTCGAGGAGGTGGGTGAACTCGCCGAGGCGGTTAGGAAGGGGAATAGGGACGCGATCGAGGAGGAGCTCGCGGACGTTCTGTTCATGGTGCTGAGCTTGGCCAACCTCTTCGACGTCGACGTGGAGGGGGCGTTGGTTGAGAAGTTCCTCAAGGGCGACCCAAGGGGGAGATGGGATCTTCCACATGATCATGATTAGAATTATCACATTCGAAATATAAATTTAAAAGGATATTGATTCTCGAAGGACTTTCAACGATTTTTAGAGCTCACATGAGGCCGTTTTCCCCGTTCATCTTTCATAATCTATTTTCTTTTTTGGATTATCCCGGTTTTCATCTTTTATGGAAGCATATAATACTGAAACCAAAATGCTTATATATTTCTGGGTCGGACTATTGTCCGACAATGTCGGACAAATGAGCCATGGTTCGACCACAGAGGGGGGCCACGGAGCACACCGCGGGGGGACAAAAGTTTAGGTGAGCCGAAATGAGGAAGATCTCGATCAGGCTGACCGATCAGCACTATGAGATGTTGGAGATGCTCGTGCAGATGGGAGAGTATGCATCGGTTAGCGAGGCCATCAGGGATGCGATAAGGAAGCTTTTGGCTGAGAAGGCAAAGCTAATTGAGAAGCAGCAGAATATGCGTCCTTTCGTGTGAGGTGGATGTTATGAAGTCCCTCGTAGTTAAGGCTCAAATTCTTCACGAGAAGGAGAAGAGGGAGAGGAGGGAGAATCTCGGGGATAAGGATTTCATAACGCCCAAGATCGTAGTCGTCGGTGTAGGCGGTTCTGGAAACAACACGATAAACAGGTTGAAGAACATCGGTATAGATGGGGTTTTGACCGTTGCGGTTAACACGGACAGACAGCATTTGGCGATGATTAAGGCGGATAAGAAGATACTCATAGGCAAGAGCATAACGAGGGGTTTGGGTGCTGGAGGATATCCTGACATGGGTAGGAAGGCTGCTGAGATGGCGAGGAGCGTTTTCGAGGACATACTAAAGGATGCGAACATGGTTTTCGTCTGCGCCGGAATGGGGGGTGGAACCGGAACCGGAGCGGCTCCGGTTATTGCCGAGGTTGCGAAGCAGCAGGGTGCGATAGTCATAAGCATGGCCACCATGCCGTTTCTCGTCGAGAGGGCGAGGCTCAGGAAGGCAGCTGAAGGTTTGGAGGAGCTCAGGAAGCATTCCGATACGGTCATAGTCTTGGACAACAACAAGCTACTCGAATACGTCCCCAACCTTCCGCTCGAGCAGGCGTTCAGCGTCATGGATCAACTCATAGCGGAGACCATAAAGGGAATAACGGATACGATAAACAAACCCTCCCTGATGAACATAGACTTCGCGGACGTCAAAGCGGTAATGGAGAACGGCGGAGTGGCGGTTATGCTCGTAGGCGAATCCAAATCTCAAACCAAGGCGAAGGATGTCGTAAAGGACTGCCTCGACCATCCCCTGCTCGAGGTCGACTTCAGGGGGGCGAAGGGGGCTCTCATCCACATAGCGGGAGGCCCGGATCTAACTTTGAAGGAGGCTGAGGAGATAGTCAGGGAGCTAACCTTCGAGATAGACTCGAACGCCAACGTTATTTGGGGGGCGAGGATAGAGAACGAACTCGAAGGCATCGTAAGGGTCATGGCCATAATGACGGGTGTTAGATCTCCGAACCTCCTGTCGAGATACGAGCCCGACGGGGAGATTCCCCAGCGGGACGAGAGCTTGGAAAGTTTGAGGAGGAGGTACGGAATAGACAGAATTTAAGATTTCGCGTAAACGATCGCCCTTCCCTTCGCCACTATTCTTTCCCCACTCCTAACGGTCATCTCGTAAAAGGACACCCTCCTCCCTCCCCCGACGATCCTCGCCTCGGCTATTAGCCTCTCCCCAACCTTAGCCGGGGAGACGAAGTCGAGTCCAATGGATATAGCGAACCTCTCCGTTCCGTCCGCGTTGGCTGCGACGCCGAGGGCGAAATCGGCCAAGGATACGAGGTAACCCCCGTGCGCGAAGCCGAAGGGATTAGTGAACTCCTCCTTAACGACCCCCTCAACCCTCGCAAAGCCCGGTTCGAAGTCCAAAACCTTCACTCCCAAGAACTCCCTGAACCTGTCCTCCATGATCCACATGACAATCGTTATATTTTAATCGTTACGTTCTTATCACATGCTCGCCTACGGAAGGTTTTTAGCCCACGGAGAGATATTCGAAGGTCATTTTAAGATAGAGAACGGAGTTTTGGAGTTCGAGGGCGTGGAGTTCAGAAGCTTCAGGTTCCTTCCCCCCGTTAAACCCGAGAAGATAGTGTGCGTGGGTCTAAACTACGTGGATCACGCCGAGGAGTTGAAGATGGAACTGCCGGATGAACCGATAATATTCCTAAAACCACCTTCGGCCATCATTGGGCACGAGGACTTCATAGAGTTGCCGAACGTTGGGAGGGTGGATTACGAGGGGGAGCTCGCGGTAGTGATAGCGGAGAGGTGCAAGAACGTTTCCCGGGAGGAGGCTCTCGAATACATCCTCGGTTACACGTGCTTCAACGACGTGACCGCGAGGGATCTGCAGAGGAAAGACGGACAGTGGACTCGCTCGAAATCTTTCGACACCTTCGCCCCGATAGGCCCGTACGTCGCATGCTTTAAGGATGCGTCGAACCTGAGGATAAGGACGAGGGTGAACGGCAAGATCGTTCAGGACTCAACGACGGCCAACTTGATATTCGACGTTCCCACGCTCGTAGAGTTCGTATCCTCCGTCATGACGCTTAAGAGGGGAGACGTCATAGCTACGGGCACCCCCGCCGGAGTTGGGGAGCTCAGAAAGGGTGACGTGGTGGAGGTGGAAGTGGAGGGGGTAGGAGTCCTGAGGAACTACGTCAAGTAAGTATTTTAATCAACCCGCAGAGCTTAAGCCTATGATCGAAAAGGAGTACAGGGTAAAAGAGGTTGAAGAGAAGTGGGTTAAGCTTTGGAAGGACGAGATGTATTACTTCGATTGGAACTCCGAGAAGCCACACTACATAATCGATACCCCTCCCCCCTACCCGACCGGCTCATTCCACATAGGAAACACGCTGAACTGGTGTTACATCGACTTCATAGCGAGGTACAAGAGGATGAAGGGATACGAGGTCATGTTCCCTCAGGGCTGGGAC
>CAZQJR010000149.1:0-4338 GCA_964592825.1 uncultured archaeon
GCGGGCAACCTCACCCTCATCGGTAGCGTCGCCAACGTAATAGTCGCCGAAACCGCGGACAGCTTGGGGGTCAGGATATCCTTCGGGGACTATCTTAAGATCGGACTGCCCCTGACGCTGATAACAGTCGCTTTCGGAACGGTGGCGATATACTTTTGGGGATAGGTTTATATGCTAAACGACGAATTTCGCGTAGGGTGGTTTCGATGGTGAGGGAGGTTAAGATTCCGGACGACGTTTACGAGAAGATCGAAGAGAGGTTGAAGGAGACGGAGTTCGAGTCTGTTGACGAGTACGTGACGTTCGTTCTGAGGGAGGTTTTGGCGAGTTTGGAGGAGGAAGAGGAGCAGGTTTTCAGCGAGGAGGAGGAAGAGAAGGTAAAGGAGAGGCTAAGGGCTTTGGGCTATCTGGACTGATGACGACCCTCATAATCCATCACTGGGATACGGACGGAATTGCTTCAGCGTCTCTCGTAGCTCTGGTGCTCGATTATTTGGGCGAAAGCTGGAAGAACGTAACACCGCCGATAGGCAGATTCGAGTTCGACGAGCGAATCTGGAAGGAGATAGAGAGGTCAACGGACGTATTCGTAGTCGATTTGAACGTTCCGGAGCTCGTTGAGAGGATAGATAGGAAGGTCACGTTCATAGACCACCACATCCAGCCCAAGATCGATAGGCCGAACGTGGAGCAAATAAATCCGATAATAGAGGGGAGGAGCGAGAGGGAGTTTCCCTCCGCAAGCTGGGTCGTTTCGGATCACTTCTCCGTTTGGAGCTACCTCTCAACCCTCGGAGCTATTGGAGATGTTGGAAGGAGGGTCTTCGACTGGAGCAGGAAGGCGATGGAGTTATTGGCCGAGTTCGGGCTTAAGAAGGAGGAGGCTATGAGGCTCGTATCCCTTCTCGACTCGAACTACATCGTGATGGATAGAAAGGGTGTGGAAGATGCCGTGCAAACGATCCTAAGTTCGGAGCCCAAGGAACTGCTCGAAAACGAGAGGTGGCTAAAAAATATGAGTATCATAGAGAAGGAGATTTGGAGAGCTTTGAACAACGTAGAGAACGCTGGAAGATTCACCAAGATAGAGTTCAACAGCGATCTGAACATAATATCGAAGGTCGTGAGGAAAGCCGTCTGGGTTATGGGCTACGATGTCGTTTTGGCGGTAAACAGGGGTTTTGGGGAAAGGGGGCAGATATACCTAAGGGTAAAGCCGGAGTTGGCTAAAACGATCGACGTTCCCGCCATAGTATCGGAGCTCAGGAGGAGGGGATTCAACGCGGGGGGGAAGAGGGAGGTTATGGGGCTCGTATGCCCCAAGGAAAGAATAGACGAGGCTTTGAGCGTTATAGAGGGGATGTTATGAAGGTATTCGTGATAGGTTTGGATTCCGCACCGCCTGAATTGCTGTTCAACGAGTTTTTGGATAATCTGCCGAACGTTCGAAGGCTCCTGCGAAGATCGATATACGGGCCGATGAGGAGTTGCATTCCTGCGATAACCATTCCCGCGTGGATGGTAATGGCGACCGGCAAAACACCGGGGGAGTTGGGGTTATACGGGTTCAGGCACAGGAAGGGGAACAGCTACAGGGACATATGGATTGCCCACAGCCTTATGGTTAAAGAGAAAGCGGTATGGGATTATGCTGGAGAGAAAGGTCTTAAATCCGTCGTCTTGGGCGTTCCCCCCTCCTATCCACCGAAGAAGATTAGGGGATGGATGGTCGGATGTTTCATCACCCCGGATTCGAGCACGAACTACACATACCCTCAAGAGCTCAAGAGGGAGATAGAGAGGGTTGTGGGTGAGTACATTTTCGACGTCGTTTTCAGGAAGGAGGAGAGGGACGAGGTTAAGGAGAAGATATGGGAGATGACTAAAAAGAGGTTCGAGCTCATCCGTTACCTCATCGAGACCAAAGATTGGGACTACTTCGAGTTCGTGGAGATAGGGCTCGACAGAATTCACCACGCATTCTGGAAATACTTCGATGAAAATCATCATTTGCACGAACCCAACAGCCCGTACAAGAACGTGATACCCGACTACTACAAGTTGCTCGACAGGGAAATAGGAAAAACGCTCAAGCTCTTGGACGAGGAAAATACGGCCATAATCGTAGTCTCGGATCACGGAATAAAGAGGATGAAGGGTTGTTTTGCCGTAAACCAGTGGCTTATAGAGGAGGGTTTGCTCAAGGCCAAAGTCGATGGGGTAAAGCCGGGAACGAGGTTCGAGCAGGTTGAAGTGGACTGGAGTAACACCATAGCTTGGGCTTGGGGTGGATACTACGCGAGGGTGTTTCTGAACGTTAAGGGAAGGGAGCCGAAAGGGGTGATCAGGCTTTCGGAATACGATAAGGTTAGGGTCGAGATCGCGGAAATGATAAGGAGCATAAGGGGGCCGAACGGGGAGAAGTGGGACACGAAGGTGTTCTATCCGGAGGGGATCTATCCAATCGCTAAAGGGGACAAGCCGGATATGATGGTTTACTTCGACGACCTCTACTGGCGTTCAGCCGGAACCCTCGGCTGGGACACCAACTACCTGCTGGAAAACGACACCGGGCCGGACGATGCAGTCCATTCTGAGTACGGAGTATTCGCCCTACACACGCCGGATATGGAGGAAAGCAAGCACGTCCAGTGCACGATATACGACTTCGCTCCGACCGTGCTCAACCTGCTGGGTTTAAAGGACGTTTCGAAGACGCTTAGAGGGAATCCTTTGATAGCGTAGAAAAGGTTATATCTAAACTTTTTTGAGGTATTATCGGATGTTCGTGATCTGGCTCACCGGCCCGAGCGGTGCTGGAAAAACTACCCTCGCAAACGCTTTGGCAAAGAGGTTTGAGGATATGGGTTACAGGGTCGAGGTTCTCGACGGCGACGGCATAAGGAGCAAGCTCTATCCCGATTTGGGATTCAGCAAGGAAGAGAGGGAGATGCACAACCGCGTGGTTGTTGAGATGGCGAAGCTGTTGGCGAAAAATGGGGTGATAACCATAGTTTCAGTTATAGCCCCCTACAGGGAATGGAGGGAGTATGCGAGAAAAGAAATAGGTAAGTTCGTCGAAGTCTATCTGCGATGTCCGGTGGAGGTTAGAATTCAAAGGGATCCGAAGGGGCTTTACGCCAAGGCTTTAAAGGGAGAAATAAGGGGTCTGACGGGGCTGGATGGTGAGTATGAGGAGCCCGAGAATCCGGAGCTGATCTTGGACACGGACAGGATGAGCGTTGAGGAGGAGGTCGAGGCGGTAGTTGGAAAGGTGAGGGAATTGGGTTATTTGGAGTAGAGAGACCTTGCAATGATCTCCTTCATTATCTCCGTCGTTCCTTCCCCGATGTCCAATGCTTTGGCATCTCTGTAGGCTCTCTCAACTGCCGAGCCTTTTATCAATCCGTGCCCCCCGTAAATTTCAACGGCCAAATCCGCAGACTTTTTTGCAACTTTCGCAGCCAGAAGCTTGCACATCGCACCGAGCTCGGTAACGTCCACTTTCTCCGCAAGCTCAGCGGTTCGGTATACGAGCGATCTAACGGCTTCGATCTCAGCCGAAACCTCCGCAAGCATCCACCTTATCCCCTGAAACTCCGCAACGCATCTTCCAAATGCTTTCCTCTCTCCGGCATACTTTACCGCGAGCTCTAAGCACCTCTCCGCAATTCCCAAGCCCAATGCTGAGAAGACAACCCTGCTCTTCGAAAGCGTTGCCAAGATGACTTTCAGCCCCTTTCCCACTTCGAGCAAAACGTTATCTGCGGGAACCTCGACGTCTCTGAACCTTACCGACGCTATCCCGCTACCCCTCATCCCCATGAGTTCGAGCTTCCTGAACTCCATACCGTCACTCCTTTCGACGACGAAGGCTGTAGGCTTGTCTTCAACCTTTGCGAGGACTACGAACACGTCAGCAAATGTTGCGTTCGTTATAAGGGTTTTGTTTCCGTTTAAAACGAACACGTCTCCATTTCTCTCAGCCTTGAGCTTTATCGCTGCGACGTCGCTCCCCGCATGGGGTTCCGTCACGGCAAAAGCGCCGACCTTCTTAGTTAGCTCTTCACAATCATTTCCAAACGTCCTTACGCAGTTTACGACCATGTGGTGAGCGGCAACGCTTAAAGCGAATCCCGAATTTACCCTCGCCAAATTTTCAACGATCTCGCACAGCTTTGAATAATCCCCACCGAGCCCGCCCAATTCCTTTGGAACCGTTACCGCCATAATTTTACGCTCGAATGCAAGCCTTAGAAGTTCGGGATCCATCTCATCCTTGACGTCCATCTCGTAAGCCTTCGCCGACGCGAGCTTTAGAACTTCATCCATGTTCCT
>CAZQJR010000150.1:0-14582 GCA_964592825.1 uncultured archaeon
GCGGGCAACCTCACCCTCATCGGTAGCGTCGCCAACGTAATAGTCGCCGAAACCGCGGACAGCTTGGGGGTCAGGATATCCTTCGGGGACTATCTTAAGATCGGACTGCCCCTGACGCTGATAACAGTCGCTTTCGGAACGATATTCATATACAAGATCGTCTAAGATCTTACCATGCTATTGCTCGTTGGGTTGGGGCTTTGGGATGAGAGGGACATATCGTGCAGGGGGCTTGAAATCGTTAGGAGGGCCGATGAGGTTTACGTCGAATTCTACACGTCCAAGCTCTTGGGAACGGATTTGAGGAGGATGGAAGAGTTCTTCGGTAGGAGGATCGAAGAGCTCGAAAGGAGCGACTTGGAGGAGAATTGCGGGTGGATAATCGACAGGGCGAGGGAGAGGGATGTGGTGGTTCTCGTTCCCGGGGATCCCTCCATAGCGACGACCCACTCCGCGTTGATGCTGGAAGCGGTTAAGAGGGGGGTTGAGGTTAGGGTCGTCCACTCGTCCAGCATAATCAACGCCGTATGCGGTCTTACCGGACTTCACAACTACAGGTTCGGAAAGTCCGCGACAGTAAGCTATCCTTACGCCGGAAGGGTTTCCAAAACTCCCATAAACGTCATAAAACAGAATTTGAGCATAGACGCCCACACGATCCTATTCTTGGATCTCCACCCCGAACCCATGACCGTACCCAAAGCCATAGAGATCCTCGAAGAGGCGGACGAGAGCGTTTTGGATCTTTTCGGGGTAGGAATAGCGAGGGCTGGAAGCGATAGACCCTCGGTGAAGTGCGACAGACTCGAAAGGTTGAAGGAATTCGACTTCGGCGAACCCCTTCACGTTCTCGTCGTTCTCGCGAAGACCCTGCACTTCATGGAGTTCGAATGCCTCAAACGCTTTGCATCCGCCCCGGACGAGTTGGAGGAACTCGTCGCCTAAACTCCGAACGTCATCCTCAGCGCATCCCTAAGCCCCGGCCCCAAGCCCAAGGCTATGAGGACGAACTTTATGAAGTTCTTGAGGTTCTCATCGTCCTCCGTGTCGAGAACGTACAGTATGACCAAGAAAAGCGCAGCCTTGGCGGGGAGCATTATCCAAGGCCCGAACTTCGATATGAGCAACCTCGGAATCACGTGAAGCTCCCAGTAGTTGAGAAACTGTATTCCCAAGAACGTCGCGGATGCGTCGAGCATGTGGGAGAAGAAAACGAGCTCACTGAGTCCGTTGTGCATGTGCCTCGCCACCTTGGACGTGAGGACGTGATACGCGATCGCGGAGACGGTTGCGATCGCCAACGCCGTAGGTAGGACGAACCAATTCCTCACCCTCAAGTTGAGGAACAGAAAGCCCAGCGTCGCGGTCGCGAGAACGCACCCCAGTCCCCCGTAGTGCACCCAATACCTCTCTCCCCTGAACCTAATGCTCAAAGCAAGCGCCGGGAAGGCCACGGCGAATATCAGGAGCTCTATGAGCGGACTCATGAGGAGATACTCCAAGGGCGGTTTAACGAACCCCGCGTCCTCGACGACCCTCAAAGCGGACGCGAAGATTATGAAAGGAATGTTTCCGTAAACGAACCTCTCGTCTATCCTTATCCTCCTAACGAGCCACTTGTATAGGAAGTATACCGCTACGACTAAGATGAGAGCCCAAGTTGCCTCGTTTACGGGGTTGTATCCGGTCTTGTAAACTATCGAGTCTATGTAGTACTTCTTTATGAATCCCCAGACGTCCATGCTCACATCTCCCTGAGCTTCTTGACCACCTCTTCCGCCATCTCCATAGTCTTAAGGTTACCCCCGAGGTCGGGGGTAGTTTTGCCCTCCGCGATGACCTCCTCCAAAGCCTTCTCCACCTTCAACGCCTCGTCCACGTAGCCGAGGTGCTTCAGCATCATGCAGGCGGAGAGGATCATTGCGGTAGGATTCGCGATCCCCTTCCCCGCTATGTCCGGCGCGGATCCGTGAACGGGCTCGAACAGGGCGTGCCTCTCGCCTACGTTAGCGGACGGAGCCAATCCGAGGCCACCGACCAGTCCCGCCGCCAGATCGCTTACTATGTCCCCGAACATGTTGGTCGTGAGGATCACGTCGAACCTGTGGGGATCCATCACGAGGTACATGCACGCCGCGTCTATGTAGTACTCGTTGTACTCTATTTCGGGATAATCCTTGGCCACCTCCCTGCATACGTCCCTGAAAAGCCCGCACGTCTTCTTCATAACGTTGGCCTTGTGCAATACTGTCACCCTCTTCCTCCTCTCCCTCCTTGCGAGTTCGAAGGCGAACCTCGCGATCCTCTCGCTCCCCTTCCTCGTTATCACCCTCACCGCCTCCGCGACCCCGTCGAACTCGAACTCGAACCCCTTGTACAGGCACTCGGTGTTCTCCCTCACTATGACTATGTCGACGTCGTCGTAAAGGGCTTTAACGCCCCTGAACGACTTGGCCGGCCTGACGTTCGCGAAAGTTTCGAGTTCGAACCTGAGCCTAACTATAACGTCGGCTGCCGTTTCCCCGACCGCCCCGAACAGAACCGCGTCGCTCTCCTTACACGCCTTCAGGGTTTCCTCGGGCAGGGGCGTTCCGTACTTCTTCATGCATTCGTCTCCCGCCTCCATGTAGATGTACTCGAAGGGAAGGTCGAGCTCGTTCAGAACGAGCATCGCCGCCTCCATTACCTCCTTACCTATTCCATCACCCGGTATGACCACTATTCTCCTCTTCATGATCTCCCGTTCGGCTCAGGCTAAAACAAGTTTTCGTTACAACCTCTTGACCATGTACTCGAACCTCCTCCTGTAACCGAACCTGCGGTAGTACTCCCTCACCCCGACCCCGCTTATGATGGCCACGCGATCGTACTCCTCCTTGGCGATCTCCTCCGCGGCCTTAAGCAACCTCTCCCCGAATCCTCTGTGCTGAAACGCCTTCGGCTCCCTCTTGCTCAAAGCCACCGCCTTCCCGTAAACGTGAAGCTCCCTTATCAACGCGCAGTCCTCCAAAACTGGAATGAACGGTTCGTAAGGGAATCTGAGCCTCACGAATCCTATCAAGGCGTCGTAATCGGGGAGCTCGTAGGATATAAAGAACTCCCTACCCTTCGAAGCCCTGTACTCCCTTATCACGAGCTCCGCGCTCTTCACGATACTCTCGTCGATCTCCACATTCCTCAGCCTGTGCCCGACCTCCCTGCACCTTATACACCTGCACCCGTAACCCAACTCCTTCAACCTCTCGTGGATCAGCTGCCTAACGTTTCCCTTGTCCAACCCTATCGCCCTTCCGACGGGGATATCCCTCTGTATCCTCTGAACCCTCACCCACTCCGGAAAGAACCTCTTGGCTCTTGCAACGAGCTCCACGACCTCCTCCGTAGTGTATGGCCTGTATTCCCCCCTCCTGTACATCTCGTAGAGCTCGGTTCCCTCCACTACGAGCGTCGGGTAAATCTTCAGGTAGTCCGGCTTGAACCTCTCGTCCTCGAATATCCTTCTGAACATCTCGAGATCCCTCTCGAAGTCGGATCCCGGCAGTCCGGGCATGATGTGGTATCCGACCTTGAATCCCGAATCCTTGAGCAACCTCGTAGCTCTCACTACATCCTCGACGCCGTGACCCCTCCTTATCCTCTCCAGCACATCGTCGTAGACGCTTTGAACTCCCAACTCCACCTTCGTCCCTCCGTATCGAAGCATGTCTACTATGTGCTCCTCCTTAGCGTAATCGGGACGGGTTTCGAACGTTATTCCGACGCACCTCGCCTTTGCCCTCTCGTTCTTCCTCTTCGCCCTCTCGAGATCGCTCTCGATCTTGACCCTCCTCCTCCCGAAAGCGTTGAGGGCGTTGAATATTCCGAGCATGAACCACTCCCTGTAGCTCCTCTCCCTCGCCGGAAACGTACCTCCCATGACTATTACCTCGACCTTGTCGACCTCGTGCCCTATCTCCTCGAGCTCCCTCAGCCTCGCCATAACCTGCCTGAACGGGTTGTATCCGTGCTGAGCACCTCTTTGAGCGGCGGGCTCCAGACCTATGTAGCTCTGCGGAGTTCCCCTCTCGACACCTCCGGGGCACATGAGACACTTGCCGTGGGGGCAGGGGGCGGGGGAGGTCATGACGCTTACCACCGCCACCCCCGAGATCGTTCTGACGGGTTTCAGCCTCAGAAGGGAGCGCAACTTCTCGTATCCTTCCCTCCCCTTCCAAACCTTCAACACGTCCGCGTCGCTCGGGATCCTCGGAAGTCCATACTTCCGACTAACCCTCTTCTTTATCTTGGCCACCTCATCCTTCGATTTCGGATTCGTAGCCAAAACTATCCTTGCGATCTCCTCGCACGCCTTTACGATTGCGTCCATTCGTCGATGGTGTTACCGGGAGATATATAACGTTGCTGAGCGTATGGGGTCGCATGAAGTCGATGAGTAGCGTCGACGTTAGAGCGTGCGTGGAGGAGCTCGGGAAGGAGATAGTCGGGGGCAAGGTGGAGAAGATCTACCACTACCCTCCGAACGAGATCAGGATCAAGCTCTACGCCAAGGGCAGGAAGGATTTGGTGATGGAGGCCGGGAGGAGGATTCACCTAACGAGATACCCGAAGGAAAGTCCAAAGTTCCCCTCGAGCTTCGCGATGCTGCTTAGGAAGCATCTGGAGGGTAGCAGGGTTGAGAGGGTGGAGCAATACGACTTCGACAGGGTTGTGAAGTTGGAATTTCGCAGGAGGGATGAGAGGAGGTACCTGATATTGGAACTGTTCTCCAAGGGGAACGTGGTGCTCGTGGACGAGGAATTTAGGGTTATCATGCCCCTCCTGACCGACAAGATCAAACCGGGGGAAACGTACTCTTTTCCCGAAAAACGTCCGACTCCTTTCGACCTCGACGTGGAAACACTATCCGAAATTCTTCGTGGGGAGGAGAGGGAGGTCGTTAAGGTTTTGGCGACGAAGTGCGGGCTCGGAGGCTTGTTCGCTGAGGAAACTTGCCTGAGGGCGGGAATCGATAAGAAGAAGAGGAGCGCGGATCTGAGCGAGGAGGAGATCGGGAGGATAGCGGAGGCAATTGAGGAGATATTCGAGCCCGTGCTCGAGGGAAAATACGCCCCACACGTCGTGGCCAAGGAGGGGAAGTTCGTGGACGTGCTACCCGTAGAGCTTAGGATCTACGAAGGTTACGATAGGATTTACTTCGATACTTTCAATGAAGCTTTAGACGAGTTCTACGCGAAGATTCTGAGCGAGGAGGTGGAGAGGAAGGAGAGGGAAGAGAGCGAGGCATTGAAGAAGCTCAAGAGAAGGCTCGAAATCCAGCTTCAGACGAAGGAAAAGCTTGAGAAGGAGATTGAGAAGTACAGGAGGCTGGGGGATCTGATATACGAGAACTACACCACCGTAGAAAGGTTGCTCGAAGCCTTCAGGAAGGCCATGGAATGTATGCCGTTCGAGGAGGTGAAAAGGAGAGCTAGGGGGATTAAAATCATCAGGGACGTAAAGCCGGACAGGATATCGGTGGAGCTCGATGGTAACGTTATAGAACTGTTTCTCGACAGAGACGTGCACGGGATAGCGGATTACTATTACGAGAAGGCGAAGAGGGCGAAGGAGAAGTTGGAGGGGCTTTTGAAGGCCATAGAGAAGACCGAGGAGGAAATGAGAAGGGCGGAGGAGTTGGAGGCGAAGAGATTCCTCTCAAGCTTCAGGGTGGTTAGGAGGAGGGAGTGGTACGAGAGGTTCAGGTGGTTCGTAACGAGCGACGGATTTCTTGCCATAGGGGGGAGAAACGCCCAGATGAACGAGGAGATCGTCTCCAAATACATGGAGGACAGGGATCTGTTCTTCCACACCCAAACCCCCGGAGCTCCGGTTGTAGTTCTCAAGAGGGGGCAGGAGGCTCCGGAGAGCAGCATAACCGAAACCGCCCAATTCGCCGCGGTGTACTCATCGCTTTGGAAGGAGGGGATGCACAGCGGGGAAGTTTACTACGTTCTGCCGGAGCAGGTTAGGAAGGCGGCGAAGGCGGGGGAGTACTTGCCGAAGGGATCGTTCTACATAGTAGGAAGGAGGAACTACCTGACAGTGGAATTGAGGTGCGCGATCGGAGTGGATTTGAAGAATCTTAGGGTGATGGGCGGGCCTCCTTCGGCCGTAAGGAAACACTGCGACTACCACGTTGAGATAGAGATAGGGGACAAGGATCCAAACGAGCTTTCGGTCGAAATAGCTTCGACGCTCGTGAGAATGGCGAAGGATGAGGAAAAGCATTTGGTTAGGGGTATAGCGACGCCAGACGAGATCATGAAGTTCCTCCCGCCGGGGAGGTCGAGGATCAGGGTTTAAATATTTTCGAGACCTAAAGTCCATCATGCTACCGAGGTTCATCCTCCAGGCTGAGGAGAACTTGGTCGAGAAGCCTTGGGGAGGGGACTTCATAGCGAAGCTTAAGGGCATAGGGCTGAAGGGCATAGGCGAGTCGTGGGAGTTCTCCGCCCATCCTTCCCGCCCGTCCAAGGTTGCCGTTGACGGAGTGATGAGCATGCTCGAACTGATAGAGAGGTATAGGGAAGAGGTCATAGACGGGTTCGAGGAGTTTCCGATACTCGTGAAGATAATAGACGCCAACGACAACCTCAGCGTTCAGGTTCACCCTTCCGAGGAGCAGGCAAAGGAGCTTGGGGAGAAAGATCACGGAAAGCCAGAGGCTTGGGTCGTGCTCGACGCGGAGGAGGGGGCGAGGATATACTTGGGGTTTAAGAGGGACGTCGATCCCGAGGAGTTCAGGAGGGCTGTTGAGAGGGGGGAGGGGGTGCTCGACTACCTCAACGCCGTGGAGGTGAAGAGAGGTGATGCGTTCTACATCCCCGCGGGAACGATTCACGCCCTCGGTAGGGGGGTGAGGGTTCTTGAGGTATCGACCAACTCGAACGTCACCTACCGAATTTACGATTACGGGAGGGGTAGGGAGCTCCACTTGGACAAGGCGATGAAGGTTCTCAACTTCGAGAGGACGGACGTGGAAAAGTTGAGGCAGAGGGCTAAGAGGGTGAACGGTGTTGAGAGAGTCGTGGACACGGAGTTCTTCAAGGTAGATCGGATCTTGTCGAGTGGAAGGATGAAGAACGAAGTTTTCCAGATTCTGCTATGCGTCGACGGTAGGATGAGGCTCGTGGGAGAGGAGGAGATCGTGGAGGTCGGGAAGGGTAGGTCGGTACTCATTCCGGCGATAACGAAGGAGTTCGAGATCGAGGTGGAGGAGGGGTCGGAGGTTTACGTGGTCACACCATAGTAATGGAATTTAATTTAATAATGTTATTTTTATATTTTATTTAATAATTTTTAAAATTTTATATTCATATATGTAATTTTACGCAAGTATCTACATTAGCAAAAAATAAAAAAATTTATAAACTTAGTTGTGTAGATGATCTTGCTTGTGATTGATATCAATCACAAAAAAACCTTAGAAGGCAATCGTCATGAAGACGAGCCAAATATTGGCTCGTCTGAGAAGGGTCTATTGTTCGTAGAGTTAAGTTAAGAAGAATTGGGAGGTGCTGGGTTATGAGTAAGTTTAGGAAAAGTAAAGATAGAAAAAGCCTTGATGAAATTCTGCAAGAAGCGTTGGAGAATGCCCCAGTGATCCAAGGCTATACAATTAAACAACTTTCTGAAATTACAGGCATCCCATGGACTACCACTAGATGGCATTTGGAAAGGCTAGAAGCAAAAGGACTTGTTGAATCATATGAGATTGGTAGAGCAAAAATATATCGACTAAAGAAGAGAAAGTAACCAATGATGTATGACTAATCTTCCTTATTATTTTATTTAAAGCTAAGGTGGTGTTAATTGTATGCCTTATATTAAATTCCAAGTTTCGCGAGATAAGGAAGAACAAGTAATAAATTTTTTAAGAAGTAGATTAAAGTTTACAGAATATAAACAATATTTAATAGATCCAAAAGGTAAAAGTGTTGGAATTAAAGTTTATGCTGACAGTATTAGAAGCTTGGCAAAGTTTAAAAAGATGTTAAGAGACCTGAAGATATCTGAAAAAGATTTATGGGATTGGGCATTGGATTTAACATTTGATTCTATGCCAGTCTTGAAGAGATTAGTGGAGGAGTATCAAAGAGACAAACCCTTCAAGGATTTAACGATCATTGTAAATACTCACCTAAAAGAGAACACTGCTGTTTTGTGCTACGCTTTAAAAGAAGGTGGAGCAAATGTTGTAGTTGTTCCAGTGCCATATAGTGGAGATGAAGTAGTTTATGAGGTACTAATAGAGAACGGCTATGAAATTTATGGAGAACCGAGAATGAGTTATGATGAAATGGCAGAGGCTATAAGGATGGCAATAGATGAAAACGAGGTTGATATAATTTTGGAGGATGGATTATGGATTACAAGATACATAATTGACAATAATATTGAACTTGATAACATTATAGGCTCTGTAGAACAAACTAAAGCAGGTATAAATTTAGCTATAGAACTTAAGGATAAGCTGAAGTATCCAATAATTACAGTAGGTAATGCGGAATTGAAAGAATCTGTGGAAAGTGGTTTAGCCACTCCAGAAGCGATTGTTAAAATGATTATTCAAGCCGTAAATTGGAGTCTATCTGGAAAAAGGGTTACGATTGTAGGATACGGTGTTGTTGGGAGAGGTATAGCTAAGATAATGAGAAATCACGGTGCACGAGTGCGAATAGTTGAAAAAGATCTAAATCGAATTCTTAGTGCGATATTGGATGGATTCGAAGTTATGGATATTAAAGAGGCGATAGTAGATTCAGATATCGTAGTGACAGCAACAGGAAGACCAAATGTAGTCCCAGTAGATGCTTTAAGACTTGCTAAGAATGGAATTCTACTTGTCAATGCTGGAAGTAAGGATTATGAGATAGATATTCAAGGATTACGGGAAATAGCATTAGCAGAAGAGTTGACGTCAAGAGAGGGTATAAAAAGATACCGTATAAAAGATTATGATGGTAGAGAAAAGACTCTACTTGTTGCAGCGGATGGTTTCCCAATTAATCTTGCCTTAGGTGAGGGAACTCCATCTGATGCTATTGATATCACATTAAGCTTAATGGCAGAATCAGCAAGGCATTTGATTGAAGCTGAAAGATATCCAGTAGACTTGCATGGAGTGCCGAAAGATATCCAGGAAAAGATTGCAAGATATAAACTTGAAGCATTAGGACATAATATATAAAATTAAAAATAAAATTTTATATTATTTTTGTTCTGGCTTAAATGTATTAAATGCTAGGCTGTATATTGTTGCTGCATAGTTAGGCCGTTCCTCTCCTTCACTTCGCTTATAAGCTTCATAATAACAATGTAAAATGTGACGCGGATCTTCTTCTGGAACTGGTGTTCCCTCTATTAAAGCATCAATAATTTCTTTTTCTTTATTCTTTTTTATTTTAAATTCATCACATATTATCATTGAAAATAAAGTAAGTTCACTTGATTTTCTAATAGTTTTCAATACATCTTCTTTCTCTTCTCCAAAAATTAAACTTAAAATTTCATCAATATTATTTGCAACAATATCAAATGGATTAATTGAACTCTTCCAAAATGGATTATATTTAAAGACAATATCACTAAGATCTCTTTCAAAATCTACATATAAATAATTCCAAAAATCTTTATTATAATTATAAACACCTTTAGCCCATCTTGAGCAAATATTGAGAATGCACCATTCAAAATCAGAACAATTAAACCCATCTTTTTCCCTTACATTAATAGCATCCTCAATAAAGATAGATATATATTTCTCAAATTTGTATAATTTTTCTAATTTATCAAAATATATAAAATTTGCAATAGTTCTCAAAAGGAACGGAATTTGATTATATGAATAATACATACTTGTATTATATGCAAAATCTATAAATGAAATTATATAATTTTTACCAGCAATATATATAGCCACTAAATCTGCAAAAAAATCTTGAAATAATTCTAATAAGTCAAGTTGTGATGCCATCTCAAAATACTGGTAAAGTGGACAATTCTCGCAATGAGGTTTACCCCAATCCCTAAAAAAGTCAATTGTACTATCTATTAAAAACTCAGCAAGATGTTGTGCCCACCATGCGGTAACAATACTTGATACTTCACCGGATGTTATTTTTCTTGGAATTACAGCATGACCAAATTCATGTGCTAAGGCAAGGTAACTTCCTACAAAGTATTTAGCTTCCTCAGACATAGAAATGTGAAAGAGCTCTAGATAAGGAGAAGGACGATAAAATGCACCGTAAAAGTACTTTTCAATAGGAGGTGTAAAAGTAATAAACCCATCCCATTTACCATAAGGTATTCTTAAGCACTCGTAATATCTTCTTGCGACATTATCCGCTGCCAAGTAGAATAATTCATTACCAATAGTTCGTTCAGGACTGTGTGGCATTCCAGACGCCACATGTGGAATTTCTGATGACACTGTCCGTTGAAAGAATGCAAATTTAAGCAATCCAACGAAATTTGCTAAATCATATACACGGTCCTCTATAAGTTTAAGATTATCAATTATATCAATTCTGCCCATTTTATTTATTTTCTGCTTAAACTTATTATAATCTTCCATTCTTTCTCTATCAAAACCTAAATCTTTAAATAATTTTTCTAATTCTTCTACATGTTTGTCTAACAAATCAAATGTCTGTTCATCATCACTCGGATTTTTAGCTCGTAAATAAGGTAAAACAGGCAATTTATTTTTACTATGTAGATATAACCATCGATCTCTTAGCATTTTATACTCATCTGCAATTCCGCAAAATTTGATCCACAAAGATCTGGCGCTCGTCCACAAATCCTTCATTTTATTACACCTCCCTTCTCTGGCAGTATTAACGTTGAAGTGTTACTTATTTGATCCCTATATTTCTCTCTCAAATCAAGAATTTTCCTTTTTATTTCATAAAGTGTATAAGCTTCCACTTCTAAAGATATGTCAGACCATCCAAATCTCTTGTCAATAGATTTAATTATACCTCCTTCTTGTATATTAATATCGCCAAAACCATCTTTAAGTTTTAAAAATATATAGGCTTTAATTTTTTTATTATCACACTTCAAATCTTTTAACATTTCACCATTTTTATCTATACCTATAGCAACGTATGTACAACTTTCCAAAAAAACATCTTTAGTCATTGCTCTAAACTTCATAAATTCATCGAACATCTTGCAAAATTTATTTCCAGATATCATTAAGAGAAATGAATAGTTTGAAAGAGAGAAAAATAAACTCGCCGAACCATTTATACTCTTTAGACTTTTCCTGGTATCAATTAACTGTGTTAAAATTTTTACTAAATCGATCTTTGGTTTTCTTGGATATAAAAATGAATATAGCCTTAACGCTGGATATTTACTATCTGTATCCTCGTGAGATAGTATATCCTCATCAAAGACTTCATTACACAACATTAATGATGAGCAAATAGGATCTTTACTAACATCTTTTATTTTTCTTAGTTCCTTAGCCGCTTTCTCTTGGATTTTGCATACCTTATATGATGCAACCTTCGCAGATTCTTCATCAAATTCGGCAACCATATCAAATCTACCAAAGCATCTACCAACAAAACGCAAGTTACCTTTAAGTTCATTGTCTATTACTCTTAATATATTATTTTCTAATGATTCTGATAAACTTTTTGTTGATATAAACATTATCGCTCGGTAAATATTATTTAATTTGATATTTATGATTTTCGTAAATCTCACCTCTATATAATGTATGAAGATAGTGAGTATAAAAAACTTACGAAATAGATAATGATTACTCTTATAATGATGTTATAATAATGTTATTTATATAAATTTATTAGTTGATTGCTTTGCGTTATAATTAGCAAAAGATTTAAAAGAAGAGCGCCAGATTGGTTTGGTTACATGGAGGAGCTCAAGCTTGTAGAACTCCTGCTGACGGCGGAGATATACAACAGACACGAGGAATTGACCGAGGACGACATACCGAAGGAGATAAGGAAGCTTCTCTACAACAAGGGTGGCATCGGAAGACCCGTGGTGGTGAAGTACGACACTGCAGTTAGGTACGTGGGTAAGAGGATAGAGGGGGTGATGAAGGCAATTCCGTTCGTCGATTACAACGCCTTCACCAAACAGATAAAGCTCACGTCGTTCGACATAGCGGTGAAGTGGTTCGCCCAGAGGGGGGTGGAACTGATAAGGAGGAATCCCGTTCTCGCATACTACTACCAGAACTACGATTCCCTCGAAGTTTCTTACGAGGAGGCGAAGAAGCTCAACCAACCCAAGTACAGCGACAGGGAGTGGCTCAGGAGCGTCTTGGCGGATCTCGAAAAGAACCCCGAAACGGCGGAGATGCTCGGCCTCGTTAGGGTCTATTCGCCCGAGGACATAAGGGTGGATCTCGGAGACGTAGCTTTGAGCGAGGAGCAGCTGGAGGAGATAAGGAAGATAGAGATAGCGCTCGAGGAGAGGGAGTTCCTAAAGAGGATAGGTCTTACGGACGTCGGAAAGTTGCTGTTCATAGGCCCACCGGGAACGGGAAAGACGACGACCGCGAGGGCTTTGAGCAGGAAGCTCGGTCTTCCGCTCGTAGAGGTCAAGCTCTCCATGATAACGTCCCAGTACTTGGGCGAGACATCAAAGAACATAGAGAAGGTGTTCGAGATCGCGAGGATGCTCAGCCCGTGCATACTCTTCATAGACGAGTTCGATTACGTCGCGAAAACGAGGACGAGCGACGAGCACGCCGCCGTCAAGAGGGCGGTTAACACCCTGCTGAAGTCCATAGACGAGATAAATTTGGTTGAGGACGGGGTGATACTCATAGCAGCAACCAACCATCCGAGCCTATTGGATCCGGCCGTATGGAGGAGGTTCGACAAGATAGTGGAGTTCCCCGAACCCTCCGAAAAGCTGAGAAAGAGGATTTTCGAACTCGTGCTCGCAAGAGTCCCGGGAGATTACAACGTAGACGAGCTCGTAACGCTAACCGAAGGATTTACGGGTGCCGAGATAAAGTTGGTCGTTAGGGAAGCCGTTCTTAAGGCTCTTCTCGACGGTAGGAAGGAGATAACGCAGGAAGATCTCGTAAAAGCTATAAACGACGTTAGGAGTAGGTTCAGGTTGAAGTATTCTTATTAGGTGGTCGAATGAGGGTAAAGATCTACTTTCCCGACGGACATTTGGAGAAGGCGGTATGGAACGCCCTCGTCGAAGCAGGTTACAAGCTCGCCAAGAGCGAGAGAGGTTACATGATCGACGTCGATCATCCGAACATCCTGTTCAAGCAGGTTCGACCCCAAATAATGCCGTTCTACGTTTCAATGGGAAAGGGGGACGGAGGGTTTACGGGGGAGGACATACTGGAGAACGCGAGGCTCAGGCACGATCTTAGCAACGTCGTCGTTGTGGATAGACTTCCGTTTAGACCTACCAAGCTCGTCGTGGCGATATCCGAGAAGATGTATCCGGACGTGAAGACGATAGAGGACTTCAAGGCTGCGGTGGGGGAAAGGGTGGTGATGTTCGCCTCCGAATTCCCGGAGCTCGCGAGGGAGTACGCGAAGAGGGTGGGGATCAACGCGATAGTGTTCGACCCCATAGGCAAGACCGAAGCTTCGCTCCTTCCTCCCGAACCCGAGGCGGACATAATACTCGAGGTAACGGAAACGGGAACCACGCTGAGGGAGAACGGTTGCAGGATAATAGACGTCGTCAAGGATCCCGTTTACTCCGTCTTCATAGCGAACAAAGGATCTTTCGAGGATTCCGAGAAGAGGAGGATTATGGAAAACTTGGTTACGGACGTGAGGGAAGTTTTGGAGTCAAAGAACCTCGTAAGCCTGTTCTTCAACGTGCCCAATGAGGAGGATGTGCCAAAGATAACCGCATTCCTAACGGCCGAAGGTTTCGATCCGACGGTTTCAAAACTCGCGAAAGGAGGGGTGGCCATGCACATAATCCTCGACAGGGCGAAGGTTAAGTTCTTAAAGCCGAAGTTGAGGGAGCTCGGAGCCAAGAGAATTGCTACGGCTCCTGTGATAAGCTTCGGTGATTGACCGAAAACTTATTTTTGCTCTAACCCGACTCCATATTGAGCGGGGGTTGCCGAGCCAGGAAAAGGCGCGGGGCTTAAGACCCCGTCCCGAAGGGGTCCGCGGGTTCAAATCCCGCCCCCCGCATTTTTGTAAGACGATAGCTGAAGCCGTTAAGGAGATTTTGGGTGAAGCCAGCAAAGCCATAGAGGGCTATGGATGCCGTAACAAAAATATTTAAGCATTTTCATTCCGCTAAAACCTCAACCCCTCTCTCAGCGCGAGGTATATCGATGATGCGGTCAGATCCGCAATGCTACCGGGGTTTATACCTCTTCTCAAAAGCTCTTCGTCGAAATTCCTGAAAACGTCCACGTCCAAGCTCGACTCGAATTCGTCGATTACGTCCTCAGCCCTCTTCCTCACCCACTCCGCAACATCAACCCCGTGCTTCGCGATTACGAGGGGATCCAAGTTCTCGGAGAGCAGTCGGTGGTAGGTATAGACCACCGC
>CAZQJR010000151.1:0-2247 GCA_964592825.1 uncultured archaeon
CCTCTCCTCCCTCCTCCTGTCCGCGACTCTGTACCCTTTTTCGTATCTATTCTCCTTCAAAGTCGTGCACAGAACAATCGCCTACACCGCAACGTCCCTCCTCGGCTGTATTCTGGGCGCGTTGTACTTGAAGTATCTCGACAAGGATTACGGTTTTTTCAACGTCAAAAGGTTCCTAAAGGCGTTTCTACTATTCTGGCTTACGTGCGATCCTGAATACTTTGAGAGAGAGCTAAGAAGGGTCGGAAAAACTTTTAAAGGATGGGTTAAGTGCATAAGGATCGGAAGGGCGAGGCTCGTAACCACCTCCTTTCATCCCGGCCCAATGAGGAATATCGGAGGTGGCAGGCTCGTCGAGACGATCATGGAAAAGGAGAACACGATGTACCTCCACTCCCCCGTAGGGCACGAGCTCAACCCGGTAGATTTCGAAAGCGTGAAGAGGATTGCGAGCTCTCTGAACTGCGACGACTTAAGGCTTAAACCCTTAAAACCCTTCGACGTCGAGGGAGAGAGATACGTTCTGAGGGTCTTTCCGTTCGACTGCGTTAGAATGATGATTCTGATAGGCAAAGATGCGAGCGACGACTTGCCTTTCGAACTGAACGAGCTCGTCGGTAAAAACGTTCTCGTCGAAGCCCACAGCGCCCACAGTCCCGACTTCGATTCCGGGGAGGTTTTGGAGGAGGTCAAGGAGCTCGTGAGGAAAGGGCTGGAGACGAAATCCGAACCCACCGATCTCGGATTTTACTTCAAGAGAGCGAGGAAGGAGTCGAAGAACATATGCGGATGGCTGGCCATTCTCCTTCTGGATTACGGGGACGTGAAACACGCTCTGCTCATGCTCGACGGGAACAACGTGGATTTGAACTTCAGGAAGGAGCTCGAGGAATACCTCGAAAGCAGGGGTTTCGTTCCCACGATCGTTTCAACCGACAACCACTCCAAAACCGCGGTCTCACCCAAGATCGGTTACAAGCCAGTCGGAGCGGACGAGGAGGACAGGAAGGTCGTTTACGAGTTCCTGAACTCCGCGCTTTCGAACGTCGAATTCGAGAAATGCGACGCCCGATACGGATTCGGTGAGGTGGAGGCCAAGGTTATGGGTAGAGAGTTCTTCGAACTCGTAGAGACGGCCTTCAGGGAGATGGGGGAGAAGGCAATACGCCTCTTCTTCTCATTCCTCGCCCTCCAGTTTTTAGTTTCCGCGCTGCTGGGTATGGCTCTCATGCCGAAATAAATAGTTTATATTATAAACTATTATGTCCAAAACGCTTAAATATATTAAACCGACCACAAATCTGCATGGACATCGTCGTCGCATTGGTGGCTTTCACGGTAGCGCTCGTTTTCGGGCTGGGAGGTTTGGGATCGGCGGCAGCTCTGATACCCATACTCGTCTTCATGGGTTATCCTTTTCCCATGGCCAGAGCGGCGGGGCTGTTCACGAACTTCGTGTCAACATCCTCCCTAACGATAAACAACCTCCTGCACGGAAGGGTAAAACCCCGCTCCGTCCTTCCTCTCGTGGCGACATCGATAACCTTCGCACCTATCGGAGCGTACACGTCTTTCGTAATACCAGAGAGGATCGTCGGTGCCCTCTTCACCCTTTTTCTGATTTTCGCCGGATTCACGGTTTTCTTACCTAAGAGGGTTTCGTTCAGAGATTGCCCGGCTTGGGTGTCGGCGACGGTGGGGGCGATTGCCGGATTCTTTTCTGGAATGCTCGGAATAGGTGGAGGGATAATTATATCGCCGTCCCTCATGCTCTACGGCGTCGATCCGAAAATCGTTACGTCCGTAACGGCTTTCGCAGTTCCCTTCAGTTCCATGTCGAGCTTCCTAACCTACCTCCGGATGGGTGGCGTCGATTGGGATCTCACCCTATCGACCTCTCTCCCCGCGGCGTTTGCGGGTTACTTGGCCGGTCACATTACCCATTCCCGCCTGAGCTCCGAGCAGGTTAGAAGGATACTCGGGCTGATATTCATCGTGCTCGCAATCAGATTCGCTGCGAGGTACGTTTAACGAACAATTTATAAGGTCGTAAACGGAACTCTCGACATGGTCATCGGCGTTACGATGGTGAACGTCCAGCCGGGGAAGGAGAAGGACGTTTACAACGCGATAAAGAAGATTAGGAACGTCAGGGAGATATACCACGTCTTCGGGGAGTTCGATTTCGTCGTCATAATTCAGGCGGACAGCCTGTCGGAGCTCAACAAGACCGTCGATACCATAAGG
>CAZQJR010000152.1:0-2354 GCA_964592825.1 uncultured archaeon
AAGGAGTTCTCTTGGACGAGGGTGATGGCGCTCTTCATGGGCTCCCCGTTCATATACTGCGCCGTAAGCAAGTCCGTAGCTCCGGGTCAGCTCGAGGCGGGGAAGGTCAGAAAAATATTGGCGTCGCTGTCTTCAGGCTGAGCATGTGAATGATCGCCGAGTATATCGCGTTCATGACGTGAATTCCGTTCATCTCGAGCAAGGCGTTCAAGATCGCCCCGACCACGGCACCGAATATGAGAGAGGAGAGAACCCTGACCTTCACTATTATACCGACGACGATCATGAATAGGATTATGGTCGAAACCGTGCTTATCTGCGTTAGCTGAGCCTGAGCCTCGGTCAGCGTGTGGGAGAGCATGTTGAACAGCATGGCTATCCCGTTGAAGCCGAATAGAAATCCTACGAGCAGACCTATGGCCATTATCAATCTCTCGCTCATGCCCCTACCTTTTCGGTGCGGTATAAATCTATGCCGGAAGGTGTATCAGGACGAGAACGACTACGACGTCGAGCAGGAAGGAGACGACGGCGTTGAGTAAAACTATCTTCAATCCCAACCTTCCGAAGAGGGAGATGTGGAGGGGTAGGGAGTGCTTTACGAACCTCGTCGAGAGGGTTATCACGTTTCCGAGAATTAGGCCGACTACCACCCACTTCGGTGTGAGTAAGTTGTTCCTGAGCATCCCCGCAGCTACGACAACCGCCGCCCTGACGTTCATGAACTCAACCGCCGAGATCGTCAGCACGTTTGGATCGAGGGGGAGGAACTTCAAGGACGCTTCGATAGATTCGAACAGCCCCATTCCCGACAAAACGCTTACTACGAAATAAGTAACGGCCATCATAGGAACGATTCTCGCCAGATTTTCCAAGGTGGATCTGAGAGGATCGACGGTTCTGTGCTTAACCCCAACGTCAACTCCACCGCCCCTCCTCCACACCCTCGCGAGAACGACACCTATGGCGGATTTAACCATCGCAACAAGCAGCCTCAGAGCCGTGTAGAGCACCCCCGCCCATCCGAGCACCGGAATTACGAACGGAAGAAAGAACGTGTAGACGTGGCTGAACGTCGCCGGGAAGGAGTTAAGGAAGGATGCTGCTATGACCTCCCTCTCGTCGATCCTTCCCTCCTTCAAGGCCTGAGAAAGCATGGAGTACGCGGCGGTAGGACTGACGAAGCAGACGGCGGCGGAGGTAACGGTGATCTGATCGAGGTTCAACCTCGAAAGCACGGGGGAGATCCTTTCGGCCAACCTCTCCATGATACCCCTGCTGATCGAGTAGGAAACGAGGTAGCTCGCCAGAGCTATTATAGGAACGGTCGATGCCAAAAACTTGAGCGTCGATATCGCCGGATTCATCCGATCCCATCCGTATAAGAAGTGCGGGGGGTGGGATTTGAACCCACGAACCCCTACGGGACGGGACCCTCAATCCCGCGCCTTTGTCCTGACTCGGCAACCCCCGCTCGATTCAACGTAGATCTCACGGTATATGATTCTTATGGTTCACCTCAATCCCCTCGCGTGACTGACCGCGTGCCTCAGAAGGGGTTTTATGAGCTTTAAGCCGAGTTCTACCGCCCTCTTCGATCCGGGAAGACAGAATATTATCTTGCCCTGCGAAACCCCGGCAAAAGCCCTCGTTAGGATCGCCGAGACGCCTATCTCATCGTAGCTTAGCCTCCTGAATATCTCTCCGAAACCGTCGATCTCCTTCTCAACGATCATCCTGACCGCCTCTATCGTGACATCCTTTGGAGATATCCCCGTCCCCCCCGTAGTCACCACGACATCGACTTCGCGCATCAGCTCCATTAGGGTGGAGATTATCTTCGACCTATCGTCCGGTATAAGCCTGTACTCCACGCAGTTCAGTTCCTCCACTATTAACCTTCCCGATTCGTCATCTTCCGGAACGTTGTCCACTCCCGAAACGTCTCCGAACCTTTTCCACCTCGAAGTTGATATCGTTACGGCTCCTACCTTAACCTCCACGTCCGCCTCGTGCTCCTTCATCCGAACCACCTTTCGAGCGTGGCTTGGGTGGCCTTTAAACCAGACTTGAGCTTCTCGATCGCCTTCTCCACCCTCTCCCTGCTGAAATCGTGTTCCTCGCACAGGAACTCCAGAATACCCTCCTCGTCGGGTCTGCGGAATTCCAGTTCGTAGTCGTCCGTTACGGGTGGATTCAGAAAGAACTCCCTGATCTCCTCTATCGGTTCCTTCGGTTCGACCTTCAGAACCTTAAGAACCTTGAATACGTTTCCGTAGTTCTTGACGTACTTGTACGCCTTCTTTACCCCGATCCCCTCCACCCCCTCGTTGTAGTCCGTTCCTATCAGCAGG
>CAZQJR010000153.1:0-2713 GCA_964592825.1 uncultured archaeon
TGCGCGGAAGCTCCGCCAGAGCGAGAACCACGAAAGCTAAGGAGAGGGCAAGATCGATCGTGCTACCACCTCCGCGACGAAGGCGAGGAAGTAAGCTACGAGGAAGCTGTAAATCACCGCGAAAATCGTCCACTTCCATCCGGCCTCGGATCTCATGGCGGACAACGTCGCCATGCACGGCATGTAGAGGAGGACGAAAACCATGAAGCCCAACGCCTGAGGAACGCCCATGAGCTCCCTTATTGGGGTGTCGAGGATGCTCAGGGTTGAAACTATAACCTCCTTGGCCATAGCGCCCATCAGAATCGCGAGAACGAACTGCCAGTTCCATCCGAGGGGAGAGAACATCGGCTGAAGCGCCCTTCCGATCGTCCCCGCGTAGCTCTCAGCCACGTTGGATGTGGGGAAGTTCGTCAAGAACCAAACAACGACCGACATCGCGAGTATTATCGTTCCCGCCTTCTCTATAAAGTGCTTAGTTCTGTTCCAAGTCAAAATCCAAACGTCCCTCGGATTGGGGAGTCTGTAAGGGGGTAGCTCTATTATGTACTCGGCGTCACCCCTCAAGATCGTGCTCCTCAAAAGCAGCGCCGATCCCAATGCCACGAGCACGCTGAAAACGTAAATTGCCATAATTACAACCGTCTTCTCCTTAGGAAAAAACAGCCCGGCGAAGAGAACGTATACCGGAAGTCTCGCACTGCAGGAGATGAAAGGATTCACTATGACGGTCGTTATCCTCACCCTCTCGTCCTCTATCGCCCTCGTTGCCATGACCGCCGGAACGTTGCAACCGAAGCCCATTATAAGTGGGATCACCGACCTCCCCGTCAATCCGAACGTGCTCATCAGTCCGTCCATCAGATACACCGCTCTCGGCATGTAACCGCTCAACTCGAGCAGGGACAGGGCTAAGAAGAGGAAGGCGATGTTAGGGAGAAACGTCAGAACGCTCCCCACCCCCTTAACGATACCGTTTCCGAGCAACTCGGCCAACGTCCCTCCGTAACCCGCGATGAAGTTGGCGAGATTTTCGAAGGAGGAATGAACGAAATCGGACAGGGGTGATGCGACCGTGAACGTGAACGTGAAGGTCATCCACATGAGGGCGAGGAAGATCGGGATTCCGACGTGCCTGTCCATGAAGACCTCGTCGAGCAGTTCAGTTACGTCCCTTCCCGCCTTCTCTATCCTGACGACCTCTTTGGCTATCTTCTCCGCCGTCTTAACGGGATCATCGACGCGTAGCTTGGGAACCCTTCCACCCTTAAGGATCTCCTCTTTAAGCCTATCGATCCCGTATCCCTTCACGGCAACCGTTTCGACGACGGGAATCCCGAGGATTCTCTCGAGCTTCTTCGAATCGATCCTTATACCCCTCCTCCTCGCCTCGTCTATCATGTTTAGGACGATCACCATGGGAATTCCGAATCGGAACAGTTGGAGCGTGAGATAGAGGTTCCTCTCCAAGTTGGAGGCGTTCAGAACGTTCAGAATAAGATCGGGTCTCTCCTCAACTATAAAATCCTTAGCCACCTTCTCGTCCAAGCTGTACGCCTCCAAGCTGTATATCCCCGGAAGATCGACCAGAATTACCTCCTTACCGTCGATCCTCGCCCTACCCTCCTTCCTTTCGACGGTCGTTCCGGGGAAGTTTCCAACCTCGAAGCTGCCGCCCGTGAGGGCGTTCAGCAAGGCCGTCTTCCCGACGTTGGGATTTCCTATCATCGCGATCTTCATTCCCGCTACCGAAAAAGGACGGAGAATATTAAGTTTAGGAATTTGCGACCATCCTCTCGCAGGGGTGAACTCCAGTTCTGCAGAACTCCTCGAAGTGCTTCAGCCACTTTGGATCGAGGGGGCAGTTTTCTACGAACTTGACGAAGTTTCTAAGCTGTCTGACCGTTTCGGGATGAAGGACGTGCTCTATCGTGCACGCGTCCTCCTCCGCCACCTCCCTCGGCACGCCTATCATGACCAAGAACCTTACGAGGATCTCCCTCCTTTCCCTAACGCTCTCGGCTATCCTCCTCCCCTTCTCGGTTAGAGCCACGTAAAGCCTCTTCTTGTGAACGACGTAACCGTTCTTCGCCAACCTATCGAGCATCTCCGAAACCGTAGCAGGCTTTACACCGAGCTTCTCGGCTATCTCCTTGACCCGGGTGAAACCCCTCTCCCTGCTGAGCTCGTATATCGCCTCCAAGTAATCTTCAGTCCTTCTGCTCAACATCGACGATCACCTTCATCGCCAAACCCCTACCAACGACGAACTTGGATCCGTTAACGGCTATAAGAACCGCCCCACCCCTGTTCCCGAGAACCCTTACGACCTTACCCGGAACTATACCCAAGGCCAAGAGCTTCGCAACAACGCCCCTTCCCCCGACGAAGTCGACCACTCTCCCCCTCTCACCCTCCCTGAGCATCGCTAGAGGCACCCTGGAATTTAGGGTCATCGAAATTAGGATATCCTAAAAATACTTAAACCTTTCGGTTCGCCTAAAAAAGTTAGAGGAGGCCGTTGGCCTTCGCGAACTCCGCGACGTTTTCGGCCTGACTCCTGCTCCTCGCCACCTCCAACGGAACCTTCCTGAATATCTTCTCGTGCAGTTCGACGATGTCCTCGGGCGGTTTCGTGAGCAGGCTGACGACGATTATTATCGCCAAAGTTATAAAGAAGTTCACGAAGAACACCGGAACCCCGTTCAGCATA
>CAZQJR010000154.1:0-1895 GCA_964592825.1 uncultured archaeon
TCCCTGCGCCATTTCTGCAGTCTCTCCCACATCAGCCTTCCTACGTAACCCTCCCAAGGCCTCTTCCAAGCCTCCCTAATGTAAGCGTACATGGACGACGCCATCTCTCAACCGTTCCCTATAGAGTTAATAAATGTTTGCGTCACACTCTGAAGCTGTAGACGAAAAGAACCCTCACCCTTCCCCTTCTCAAACCGGCGTATTTCGTGCTCATCTTTACCTCAGCCTTGAACAACTTCTTCAACTTCGAGATCACCCTTCTGGCGTCGTTGACGTCCGAAAAGAAGACGTTCAACCCCTCTTTCACCCTTTCAACCTCGAACTCGTTGCCGTGGTTTTCGACTATCCTCATTATGAGATCCAACTCGTCCCCGCTGAGCCTTCCCCTAACCTGCAGCACCGTTGGATGCTTCACGTTCCGACTACGCTCAAAATTTATATACTTATTCGCACAGCCGATTACGATGGATCTGCTGAGGCTCGAGTTCGACATAAGGTACATAAACGCGGTTTCGAGGAAGGTGTTGGAAGAGCACGCGCTGATCAGGATGATTATTTCGGCCTTAGCCACCCCCAACGAGCTCGAAAACTTGGTCAAGAGAGATCTGAGAACCTTCGAAGTGAACGGGGAGAGGATATACGCGGTAAGGCTGAACTCGGGGAGGAAGACGAGGATAGCCCCGATAGACAGGAGGACTTTCGAGGTGGTTACCGAGGTGTGCAGGGGGAAGGGAGGAAGGGAGAGGGTGTTCGGGTACACGAGGGAGGAGATGGACGAAATAGTTAGGAAGCACTCTCCAGCCGGAAGGAGCTACGACGCCATGAAGCTCAGAAACGCGGTGATAGAGATACTGAAAGATTGTCTGTTCTTCGAGCACGATTACGTAAGGGATCTGCTGAACGGGGAGAACATGGAGGGGGTAATAGACTTCCTTCACGATTCCCACCCGATGTTCTCAGGCATGTGGGATCTCGACGACGACGAGGTCGCGGAGGACTTCATAATGAACTACACGGCCATAACGGGGATAAGGGATGCGAAGAAGATAGCCGAGGAGATAGGGGAGAGCGAGGAGAGGGTTTCGAGGTTGATGAGGAGGGAGCTTCAGCAAACTTTATCTTCATTCCGCCGCTTATGGCGAACATGATGGAAAAAAGATCCGCGAGGATCATTGCGTTTCTCCTCGCGCTGATAATGATCGGCTCGGTTCTCGCCTACGCCTTCAGAAAACCAACCAAAGCGGAGGAAAGGAGGATAGTGTTCGACATGGGTAACGATCTGAAGGACTGGCTGAGGTACGTGCCCAACACGACGGAGTTCGTTATGTACTTCGACTACAACACGACCAACGAAACCCTTCTGAACTTCATGTACAACATGACGGTCAAGAACATAGATCCATACGCCTTCTACATATTCCGACCCTACGTTAGCTCGTTCAAACGTTTCCTCATAGGATCCCCCGAGTTGTACTTCATAGACGTCGGGAAGCAGAAGGTTTACTTCTCCTACAAGGAGAAGAGGAAGTACCACGGTTACGACGTTCTGTTCGGTAGCTTCGGGAGGAGGACGTTCGCGCTCGTCGAGGAGACCCATCCGGTCGTATACGGCTATCCCGAAAGCGTCATCGACGTTCTGAACGTCATGGCGAACAACGGAACGAGCTTGGAAAAGGAGTACTACAACTACACGAAGAGAATAAACGGAACGTTCAACTTCGTAATGCTCGTAACGGGGAAGGTGGCCGAGAACTCCGTGAAGAGCAACGGAACACCCTTGGCCGATTTCTACTTCGAAGGGTTCAGGATGAACGGTAGTATGTTCGAGAAAGTGGTTGCGATACACTTCTTGGGCAACTACTTCTTCGTCCACTCCAACAAGACCGTTTACTACC
>CAZQJR010000155.1:0-8080 GCA_964592825.1 uncultured archaeon
ATCGACCTAACGACCTTGTCGATCCTATAGTAAGGTTCGCCGTTCACATCCTGCGTTAGGAACGGCAAAGCCCCTTGCTTCATCCTCTTAATTATGATCTCCCTTTTTATCTCTATGACCTCCTTAGCGAGCTCCATTCTCTTCTCTAAGAGCTCGAACAGTTTCTCGTCGTTGCCATTAGCCTCATAAGCAATCCTTGGCAGATTAATCGTCACAACTTGCAAACTTCCAGTTCTCATGCACCCCTTCTTGAAGTCCTCCCAATCGGTGTTGTCTGGAGAAAGCACGAGCCTACAGCATTGGGCGAAGACGTTGTCGGGGAGATATCCAGCTAAAAGGTTCAAGAAGTAAGGAGAACCGTATTTCGCTACGACCTTATGCACGAGAATCATGAAATCGTCGAACCCCTCCTTCTTGAAGCACTCCCTCCTCAACTTGTAGTTCGGCTTGGGGAAGAAGAACGGCTTGCCCAAGTAGTCGCCTTCCAAATATACCTCTGTCAAGGCACGGGCAAATGCTATCGCCTCCTCCTCGAAGTCGCCATAGGTTACGGACTCCTTAATTATGCCACCGGGCAGAACCGCTGGCAGATCTTGGCAGATCTTAGGCACTCCGTATTCGATATCTATATCCGAGAAGACCGTTTGTCCTCCTCTTGCAACGTACATTTGAGAGTTCGAGAAAACAGCACAGTATCTGTTCACTCCGATGAATCTATGGGTGTCGTCGACTTCTATATCGTAAACCGTGTAGTCTCCATCCCTCCTCTCTATCGATGTAATTCTGAGCGTGAACAGCGTTGATCCATCGTAGGCCATTGCCAATAGCTTCTCGTTCTTGGCGGAACAGCGGAATCCAACGTTCATGAAAGCGTTGGCGTTGAACACCCTAACGACGTATTGCTTTCTCTTCGACTTGATCTTAACGCCTTTTATCTCTTCAGATTTACTCTCGTATTCGCTTACTGTTGGAAGTATTCTAAATCTGAGCAACGCGAACACTATGTCGTCCTTCAAACCTTCGCTGACAGTCGAACATCCCACGAACTTGGCTGTAGAATTCGTAGCATAGCCATCTCCAGAGAAGTAAGCGCTCAACAGCTCCTTCAGCTTTTCTCTCGGAAGAAGTAGCATCCACCCCGGAATCCTCCTCTCGTGATCGTATCTACCTATGCGAAGGACGTCTAAGAAGAACTTCACCCCGAGCTTTCCTCCGAACCTGAGATTCCATTCCCTTCCCTTCTCGACGAACGGTTCGTTGCGAAATACCTTTCTGATGCACTCCTTAGCATCTTCAACGAGTTCCTCGTTGCCCAAAGCCAAGCCTACGCCCATGCCCTCGTCGCTCGAGTTGAAGTATCCGTCCGCGATCACGTATCCAACGAGCCTGAGGAGCTCCGGCGTGATTTCGAGTCTCATAGGTAGGTAGTATTTCTTCTTGGAATGCGTGGAGGATGTAACCAAAACTTCCGCTATTTCGTCCAAGCCCAGCTTGAAGTGCTCGACGAGCCTAACGAAGTTTTCGAACGAGATCGTCCTCTTTCCTTCCAAGATCTCATCTAACGTCCACGAGTCTATTCCCAAGAATTCCTTAAACTCCTCCTCACCTATCCTCTCGATGACTCCGGCGAGATTCGTGACCCTGAAGGATTTCGCGTATTCCTCGTCTTTAAACTCTTCGTAGAGGTTTATGAACTCCCTGTCCACCTCCACGTCGGGGAACGCGAAAACTATATCGTCTCCCACTCTGAGCTCGTCGGCTCTAACGGGTTTAAGCCTACCGTTTCTCAAAACGTATAGGCTGTGATGGCCGGTGACCTTAATCCCTATTCCTCTCTCGGTTTTGATTTCGAGGATGTGGTCGCTCCTGTGTCTGCTCATTCCCGTTATCCTCGCGAACCTCACGCCGTTCTCGTCGCACGTCAAGACCTCCAAGTCGTCGTCTACGAGTAGAACCTCGTTTCTTCCGAACACCTTAACATCGTTAGATCTTTTTTCCATCCACCCGTCGACCAGCTCTCCAATCTTTACCCTCTCTATCTTTCCATTCCTTCTTATCATTAGCTCGGTTTCCGGATCGACGCTCATTTCGTAAACGAACATCTGCGCAAGTTGCTTTATCTCCTTGTAAGTTTTGCCGGCCATGTAGGGTGCGAGCCAGACGTTGAAGAAGTCCAAACCCTGCCCGCCGGCGAAGTTGGTTTGGGCTGCAGCCAAAGCCTTGGCAGCGTGCAGAATCGCAACCTCGGCATTCTTCGCTGGGCCAGCTACGGCGGTGTTTTCTCCGGTTCCGTCCACCTTAAGCCCGTTCTTCAGGAACCACCTTAAATCGTGCTGGAAGCAGTAGGGACGGGTGACGAAGTATTCGAGGTCGTGAATGTGAATTTCACCGCGCATGTGAGCATCCGCCAAATGCAACGGCAGAGCCTTGAGCAAGGCGTACTCCTTCATCACCCAATCCGCAACGTGCTTGTGGATCGTTTCGGGGTTGTGCTGTAGGTTCGCGTTCTCCCTTATTCCCTTCTCTATGATCTGAGTGGTGTCGTAAACGGGCAATCCCAGTCGGGTGTAGTCCCTTCTCGCATCCTCGAGCCCCCTTTCGAGCAGTTTAACGTTAACGATCTCTCTGATGAGAGGGGCTGAAATGAACTTCAGCTTCGCCTTCCTGATGAGATCCTCCACGTCCTTCGCAACCTCCTCGGCGATCTTCCTGTCCAGTCCCGTTTCCTTCACGAGCGATTCGACGATTTTCGAGCGATCGAAGGATTCGAGCGTGTTTCGGGAAGTTCTGACCGTCAAAAATTTGCGATCCACCTTCTCCCCCATGTTACCAACTCCCGAGTAATTAGGATCCCATCGATTTATGATCGTTTTGATCGTTAAAAACAATATGTTAATCTCAACTTTATATTATTCCGAATTTCGAAAGCCTTTTCGACCCATCCATCGACCCAGTCTGGAATGATGAAACATCTCTCACCCGAGCCGAGATGAGGATCTCCCGATAGTCTGAGTCGTGATGACCAAGCGGGTGTCCGATCGGTGATGAGGAGGGGTATACGGGCTGACCGAAACCCTTAACTACTTTATCAAAGTCCTTTGATCGCATGTCAAATTTATTGAAGACTTTGCTCGAGATAGATTACGGTCTTCCCGAGTTCGATTGCGTGGAGGAGTACTGGCTCAACAGACCCTTCGCCAAAGCGGTCATAAGGGACGACGAGTATTTGGTCGTAGAGCCTCCTCTGAGCGAGGAGGAGAGGAAGCTCTTGGAAAGCGTGAAGTTGGAGTTGAGAAGGGATCTTTTGATAAAGGACGTCCTTCTGCTCGTGAACAAGGAGGGACTGCTGTTCGATGAGATGATGAAGAGGCTCAGGGACAAACCGGTGGAGGTGGTTGGAAAGGTCTGGTATTACCTCTGGCGCGACTCCCTCGGATACGGGAAGATAGATCCAATTCTGAGGGACGGAAACGTTGAGGACGTGTCCTGCAGCGGATACGGACTTCCCGTTTACGTTTACCATCGCGCTTACGGAAGCCTGAGGACGAACGTTACCTTTTCCAAGGAGGAACTGGACGATTTCGTTCTCAAGCTCGCTCAAAAGGCCAACGTCCAACTTTCCCTCGAGAGTCCGATAGCGGACGCCGTCCTTCCTACGGGAGAGAGGGTTCAGCTGACGTACAGGAGCGTGGTCAGCACGAGGGGAAGTAGCTTTTCGATAAGAAAGAGCGCTGAAGAGCCGATAACACCCGTGGATCTCATAGCTTGGGGAACCGCGACGCCCGAGCTAATGGCCTTTCTGTGGCTGTGCGTGGAGGCGAGGAAGAACGTTTTAATAGTTGGACAGACCGCGAGCGGAAAGACGACCCTGCTCAACGCGATGTCCATGTTCATTCCGAAGAACTCCAAGATAGTTTCTATAGAGGATACGAGGGAGCTAAAGCTTCCGCACGAGAATTGGATTCCGTTTCTCGCCAAGGATTTCGAGGAGATGTTCGAGCTACTCAAGGCAACTTTGAGACAGAGACCCGAATACATACTGCTCGGGGAGATAAGGGGTAGGGAGGCCATAGTCCTCTTTCAGGCCATGAGCACGGGACACGCATCCTACTCCACCCTCCACGCCGGAGATGTCGAGAGTGCGGTGAACAGACTCGTACACGATCCAATCAACGTTCCTCCGGCGATGTTCGAATCCCTCGACTACGTGGTGGTCTTGGGGATGAGGTGGAGGGGAGGGAGGGTGGAGAGGAGGGTTAGGGGAGTTTACAGAATGAGGGAAAAAGAGTACGAGGTCGTGGATACGAAAAAACCGGATTTAAACGACTTCGAGCTCATAGATAACGTTGAAGAGGAGTTCGAAAGGAGAAAGGATCTCCTGAAGAGCATGGTCGCGGAGAGGCCGAGGATGGCGGAGTTTTTCGGGAGGATAAACGAGTATGTTAGGGGAAACTCTTAGGTTGGCGAGGCTCGACGTTGACGAAAGAACCCTCTACATCTACAGCCTGCTGGTTGGAGTTACGTCCTTCGCATCCGTACTTTTTGCATTCAAGTCCCTCCTCCTCGCGGTTTTAGTATCGGTTCTCGCGGCGCTCTTGGTTCTCTTCTATCCCTTCGGCGTGGTTAGGAGTAGGAGGACTGCAATAGACGTCATTCTCCCCCACGCCATAGCCTACATGCAATCCCTATGTGGCGTCATGAATCTCTACGAGATCTTCAGGGAGATATTCGAGCAGAGGGAGATATACAAGGAGCTTTCGGAGGAGTTCGGGCTCATCGTAAGGGACGTGGAGCTCTTGGGATACAGCGTCCTCGACGCGATGAGGCATCTCGCCGAAAACACGCCGTCTGAATCTCTGAAGGATTTCTTGGAGGGGCTGGTCATAGCGTTCGAAAGCGGGAGCGATCTGAAGGGATACATGGCGAAGAAGATCGATCTGATAAGGGAGAGGGCGAAGAAACAGATGGAGATGAACATGAGAACGCTCGAAATAATAGCGGAGGTCTTCGTAGTCCTGTTCGTCGCCCTTCCCATATTCCTCGCCATAACCCTTACGACGATGAAGATCCTCGGAACCAACCTGTCGAGGCTCGTTTACACGTACACCTACCTCTTCATCCCCCTCTGCGGATTGGCGGTTCTGTATCTCGTGGACGTGATGAACGTGAAGGAGGACTTGGGCGTCGTGAGGGCTCCGAGGAGGGTGGTCACGGTTGGGGAGGAGAGAAGACCGTCGTTGCTTGAGATGGTAAAGGCCAACTACTACCTCTCCCTTATCTTCAGCGTCCCGGCCGTTCTGAGCGTGATCGTTATCGTGAGGTTCGTTAGATTCGAGTTTCCGCTCGAAAGCGCTGTAGTCGTGCTGACGGTCGCGGCACTCCTTCCCCTCTCAATAGCCTTCGAGTACAGGGCGAGGTTCGTTAGGAGGATAGACAGGGAGATTCCGGATTTCCTTAGGCAGATTCTGAATCTGAAGGACGTGGGACTGACGCTTTCGAGCATAATCAGGATGATCAGAGAATCGGAGATAGGCGTGATCAGCAGGGAGTTGAGGAAGGTTGAAGCCTTCATGGAGCTCGGATCAACGCTCAGGGAGGCTTTCGTCGAATTCGTTAACAGGGTTGGAGTTTCGAGCATAAGAAGGGCTATATCCATTCTGATAAGGGCGAGCGAAGCTACGGAAAACTTGAGGGACGTCCTGCTGACTGCTATAGACGATTTCGAGTACGGCATAAGGATGAGGGATCTGAGGTTCGCGACGGGCTTCTCATACGTCGTGATAGTTTACCTGTCCTTCTTCGTATTTCTATACACCGCCTACGTTCTCGTCCACTCCTTCATGGCGAGGCTCGGGGTGAGCGGTTCGGGTTTCGTGGAGCCTATGTACAGGATGTCGATGATCGTGGCGGTGTTCTCCGGACTTTTGGCCGGGGAGATGGAAGGAGGGCACATCCTTTACGGACTGAAGCACGTTTTCGTCTTCCTGATTTCCTCTCTGATAACCTTCGAACTTCTAATGGGGTGATCGTATGGATAGGGGCGTTTCGGAGGTGTTGGGCGAAGCCCTGCTTTTGATCATAGTCGTCCTGCTCGTTGCCGTTTTCTCATCCGGAGTTGGCAACCTGATTCCCCAATTGAGGAGCCCTCCCAAGGCGGATTTTATCCTAAGGCTGAACGGAAACAATTACACCGTAATCCATACCGCCGGAGATCCTCTTCCCATATGGGATACGAGGGTGACCGTTTACAACGGATCGAAGCTCGTGGTGTTCAACTCCAGCTTGGTTGCGAGAATGATAAACGACTCGAACGGGAACGGATATTGGGATTTTGGGGAGTGGATGAACGTGAGCACGGCATACGGAAGGAGGGTGGTGATATCCGTTGTCGTCGGGAATTCCGTCGTGTGCAGGTTACACACGTGAAGGAGTATCGTCGGTGCTGGGGGCGATACTGGTATTTGCGGTCGTATCGACTCTGATCACGTCCGTTATAGTCTATTACCTCCCGATTCTGAAGAAGAACTCCGAGTTCGATCACGAAAACGCGCTCCTGAACCAATTTCTTAGGATAGTGGACGGTTATCCAAACTGCGATCTCTCCCTTCAGCTTGGAGGAGGCGCTACGGTTTTCAATCCTACGAAGACGAGCGCGACGCTCGAAACGAACATTAGCGGAGTCGTGGAGGTAGGGGTTTGGAACGGAAGCACGTTGCTGTTCGAGCGAAGGATACTCTTGGGATGCATCAACCTCACTATCTACAACACCGAGATCGAGGATCTGAAGGTCGTCTTTTCTGAGGGAGGGGTCGTGATGGAGCAGGGGAATTCTTGCATTATCAGAAAGTCGCCCGATATTGACGAGGTGATATCTTTTAGAAATGGAATCGTTAGAATTTACAACTATACCTCCGGTATTAACGAGATCGCGGGAAACGGCGTTGGGTTTTTGTCTGTACACTCAACCGAGTGGAGATCGCTTAAATTGGACAACGCAACTAAGTTGACTATTACGGTTCGGGACGAACTCTTTCAAGATTATTGGAAGAACTATCTTTTAGCCCAAGGTTTTGTCCAGATCTCGCCTAACACTTGGTCTATCGACGTATCCAACTTAACCATTACGATTTACAACGTAACTGTAGAGCTTTACTGAATTCTACGATCGACGAATAACTCTCATTAATTATCATGATAATAATGTAAAATCTATTTGATTTCAAATCAGAAAAAATTTATATTGCGTAGGTGCATATGTAGGTACGGAGGTGAAAACGTGAACGAAAAAGGAGTCTCTCCGGTGATAGGAGTAATGTTGATGCTCGTAGTTGCAATACTACTTGCAGCAGCTGTCAGCACCTACGTCGGACAGATGCAAATGAAGAGGCCGGCACCGACCGCGGTATTCGAATGTAAGATCGTTAAAAATAGAACAATAACAATGGGTGGATATACTTTTAAAGTTACATACATGGAGCTAAAGGAGGTTTCTGGGGATGAGATACCAACGAAAGACTTGGAGATAATAACATATAATCCCGACGCGTACGGTCCACATAAGACGAGAGTCGTTCTGCCTAATAGCATGAATACGCACTATTATACAACATGGGGTACATGGCATAACGGATCATGTCCATATTTGAATAACTATGCTTATGGTTTCTGGTTTAATAATCCGAAAACATGGTTTGGTAACTATACAATAAAGCCAGGAGTGACCATGACCGCCGACTGGTATATTGGTACAGACTATCAAGCGAAATGGAATGGTAGCATTGGAGATTATAATGGATTTAACGTTAATAGAACCATAGATCCCAACGCTGGTAATGTTACGGGATTCTGCGCGTGCATAGCGGACGGCTGGAATGTTACTCCGGGACACTACATCACCGTTAAGGTCGTTTACATTCCAACGCACACGGTGATTTGGGAGAAGAAGGTTTTGGTGGAGAGTGGTGAGTGACCATGAGGGGGAGAAGGGGTGTTTCGACGGTAGTTGGCGTGATGCTGATGATCGTAGTGACGGTGCTATTGGCCGCGGCGGTCAACATGTACGCGAGCTCGGTTTCGATGA
>CAZQJR010000156.1:0-6985 GCA_964592825.1 uncultured archaeon
CGACAATCCGGACGTGATAGTCAACGACCTCGTCTCAGGTAGGGTGAAGGGGGTTCTGATAAGGGATCCCGACAAGGTGGGAGAGGTGGCGGTCAGGGTTGCGATGGAGATGAAGAAGAGGGGAAGGAGATCCATGACCGACGAAGAGCTACTGAGGGAGATAGGGAAGTGCGTCGAGTGTGCGAGGTGCGTCTTCGCCTGTCCGCACAGGCTCAGGATAGATCTGGCTATGAAGATGGCGAAGAAGGGAGATTTCAGGATGTTCGAGGAGATAGACAAAACTTGCATAGCGTGCGGGAGATGCGAGCAGGAGTGTCCGAGGGGGATAAGGATAGTGGACGTGATAATGAAGCTCGGACTGAAGAAGGCGATGGGGAAGACGAGGGCTGGAAGGGGGCCGATTCAGGATGTGGAGATAAGGAAGGTCGGTCAGCCGATAGTCATGGGAACTATTCCCGGTGTGATCGCGGCGATAGGTTGTCCCAACTATCCGAAGGCGAGGGAGGAGTTGGGACAGATCGTCGAGGAGTTCCTAAAGAGGAGATACATAGTCGTAGCCTCCGGTTGTCACGCGATGGATCTCGGCCTATACAAAGATGGGGAGGGTAAGAGCCTTTACGAGAAGTATCCGGGTGTGTTCGACGCCGGAGGACTCGTTAACGTCGGCAGCTGCGTCGCGAACTCCCACATAAGCGGTGCGGTGATAAAGATCGCGGCCATATTCGCGAGGAGGCCTCTTAGGGGCAACTACGCCGAAATAGCGGATTACATACTCCACAGGATCGGAGCGGTGGGGCTGGCTTGGGGGGCTTACAGCCAGAAGGCCGCGAGCATAGCGACGGGATTCAACAGGCTCGGAGTTCCCGCGGTCGTCGGGCCTCATTCCGCGAAATACAGGAGGGCGTACATAGGGAAGTTTTGGAAGAGAGAGGTTTGGTGGACTTACGACATAAAGACGAGGAAGAAGATACCCATAGAGCCGTGCCCCGACGCCCTCTTGGTGTGTGCGGAGACGAAGGAGGAGGCGATAGTTCAGTTGGCGAGACTCTGCATAAGGCCGGCCGACACCCCGCAGGGGAGGCAGATAAAGCTCACCCACTATATAGAGTTGAGCGAAAAGTATCTTGGTTGCCTGCCGGAGGACTGGCATCTCTACGTCAGAACCGACGCGGATCTTCCCGCGAAGATGAAGGACAAGCTTCTGAAGATTTTGGAGGACGAGCACGGGTGGAAGATCGACTGGAAGAGCAGGAAGATTTTGGAAGGGCCGGTGAGACAATACGATCCCGGATTCAACCCGACGATGGTCGAGCACGTTTACGAGAAGTACACCGGGGAGAAGATAGTGAGGTGAGTGAGTATGGTTGAGAGGAGGAAGGTGGAGATTCCCGAAGGCAAGAAGGTCAAGGTGAGCGTTGGGGAGGAAGATTTTCCGTTCGAGATATCTCCGATGTTCGAGGGGGAGAGGATAAGGAAGGGTGACATGTTCGTAGAGTTGGCCGGCCCCAAGACCGTTGGGTTCGAGCTCGTGATCTCCCTTCCTCCGGATCAGGTCGAGGACATGAAGGCGACGCTCGTGGGCATTGACGTTGATGAGATGGAGGAGGGGGGGAGGTATCCTTTCGCGATGATATACTACATAGCGGGAGAGAAGATAGATCCGGACATAGAGTCCGTTGTGGAGCGAAGGAACCACGAGTTTCAGAACTACATCGAGGGTTACATGCACATAAACTCGAGGGACACCATATGGATAAGGATAGGGAAGAACCTGATGAAGAAGGGGCTTAAGAGTTTGCTTCAGATAGCCAAGGCGACTATGTTGCTCTACAAGAACGAGATGCCATTCATAGAGAAGATCGAAGCACTCTACATAACGGATAGGGAACTGATAGAGAAGCTCCTGAACGAGTTGGCGAGGCCGATATACGAGGAGAGAGACGCGAGGGTTGAGAAGTTGCATGACGAGGATGTAGAGGAGTTCTACTCGTGTTCCCTCTGCCAGAGCTTCGCCCCAACTCACGTTTGCATAATAAGCCCCGACCGTCCTGCGTTGTGTGGAGCTATAACTTGGTTCGACGCGAGGGCGGCTGCGAAGATCGATCCAGAAGGCCCAAACAGGCCGGTTCCAAAGGGAGACTGCATAGACCCGATAGGGGGAGAGTATTCGGGAGTCAACGAGTTCGCAAAGCAGGAAAGCGGAGGAGCGGTAGAGAGGGTAAAGATACACAGCTTCTTCGACGCCCCCCACACCTCCTGCGGTTGCTTCGAGGCCATAGGATTCTACATGCCCGAGGTGGACGGGATAGGGTTCGTTCACAGGGGTTACCCCAATCCAGCGCCAAACGGACTTCCCTTCTCCACGATGGCCGGGCAGACTGGCGGAGGAAAGCAGATGGTCGGATTTTTGGGCGTCGGGCTCGCGTATTTCAGGAGCAAGAAGTTCCTTCAGGCGGACGGAGGGTGGTATAGGGTAGTTTGGATGCCCAAGGAGCTTAAGGAGAAGTTCCTAAAGTACATCCCCGAGGAGATGAGGGACAAGATAGCGACGGAGGAGGACGCGAAGACCATAGACGAACTGAAGGAGTTCCTGAAGAGGGTGGATCATCCAGTCGTTAAGGGCGTAGTGAGACCGGTGGACGGGAAGAGGATAACCGAGGGTTGGGTAGAGGAGAGGGAAGAGGAGGAAGTTGAGGAAGAGGAGGAAGAGAAGGAGGAAAGGAGGGAGGAAAAAGTCCCCTCGCTACCAAAGGTTACACCCCTCGCTCAACCCACCGCACCTACGATAAAGCTCGTGATAAAGAACGCGAAGATATACATAGATAAGATAATAGTTCGAAAGGTTGAAGAGGAAAAGACGAAACGGTGAAGCATGGAGGAGGTAAAGCTGAAGATAGTTCTCGAGAACGCCAGAATATACATCGAAAAGGTAAAGTTCAGGGAAGAGTGATTTGAAGATCCGTGGTCGTGGTGGCGGTAACCGGTAAGGGGGGAACGGGAAAGACCGCCGTAGCGGCTCTGCTCGTGAAGTTCATATCCGAAAGAACGCCCAACGTTCTCGCGGTTGATGCCGATCCCGACGCCAACTTGGCGGATGCTCTGGGCGTGGAAGTCGAGAGAACGCTCGGAGACGTTAGGGAGCTCTTTCAGGTGACGAGGGAGTCCTTGGGCACGGTGGACAAGGAGTCGTGGCTCGAGGGGAAGATATTCGAGGTCATCCACGAGTTCGATAGGTTCGACCTGCTCGTGATGGGCAGGCCTGAGGGGGAGGGGTGCTACTGCTTCGTGAACAACCTCCTGAGGGGGATACTGAAGAAGTTCATGAGGCATTACGATCACGTGATAGTTGATTGCGAGGCGGGGCTCGAGCACTTCAGCAGGAAGACGATAGAGGGGGCGGATTACGTTGTGGTAGTGACCGATACTTCGAGAAAGGGGCTCAAGACCGCCAAAAAGATTAGGGATCTCGTTAGGGAATTGGGGCTGAATTTCGAGGAGATATTCCTCGTTGGAAACAAGGTGGGGAGCGAGGAGGCGAAGAGGGTGATAAAGGAGTTTGCGGAAAGGGAGGGTTTCGTCCTCCTCGAACTCCTTCCTTACGATGAAAGGGTCGTCGAGCTCGATTTAAGGGGAGAGCCCGTGGTAAACCTCCCCGAAGATTCGGAGTTCGCCAGAAAGGTCAGGCTGATTGCGGACGTGTTGGTGGGGTGGTGTCGTTGAAGATAGAGGATCTGTTCAAGATCCTTAAGAAGTACAACGTGGAAGAGCTTGAGGGCGTTAAGATAGAGGGTGATATCGAGATAGAGATAGAGAGCACGGGTATATTCCCGATCATCCAAGCCCTCGCCCAAGAGCTCGGAATGGCGGCGTATCACCTCGCGAGAGCTTCGAGGATATTGGGTTTTCCCGTCGAGCAACTTTTCACCGATCTCGTTCCCTCTCCCAAGGTTCCAGAAAAGAAAGAAGAGGTGTTGGAGCTCGTAAGGGCGGAGTTCAAGCCGTACAGGGTCAACTACCCCGGTAAGATAAACGAGGTTCAGCTGGGCGCGACGCCGAAGGAGGGAGGGACGAGGAAGTATTCTATAACCGTTGGAGGGGAGAGGAGCCTTCCCTTTTACCTATTCGACGCGGAGCAGAAGAACTTGCCCGTCGTAACCGTGGACGTGTTCGATAGGCCAGTTCCGTTTCCTAAGGCGGTGAGGGAGCATTACGAGGACGTTATGGAGGATCCGGCGGAGTGGGCGAGGAAGGTGGTGAGGGAGTTCGGTGCGGACATGGTCACGGTGCACCTCATAAGCACCGACCCCCTGCTGGACGACACCCCAATTCACGAAGCGGTGAAGGTAGTCGAGGACGTTCTGCAGGCGGTTAAATGCCCAATAGTGGTCGGAGGGAGCGGAAACAAGGAGAAGGATCCTCCCCTTTTGGCGAAGGTCGCTGAGGTCGCGGAGGGGGAGAGGGTTCTGCTGGCATCCGCAACGCTCGACAACGATTGGGAAACTATAGCGAACGCCGCGAAGAAGCACAACCAAGTAGTTTTGGCTTGGACTCAGCTCGACATAAACGCTCAAAAGACTCTCAACAGGTATCTGCTCAAGAGGGCGGGATTGCCGGAGAACAGCTTGGTGATGGATCCGACAACCGCCCCGCTCGGATACGGCATAGACTACGCCTTCTCAAACATGGAGAGGATAAGGATATCCGCGCTGAAGGGCGACGCGGATTTGGCCTTCCCGATTTCGAGCGGGACGACGAACGCGTGGGGTGCGAGGGAGGCTTGGATGAAGGAATCCCCCATTTCCGGCGATACCTCTTGGGGGCCGAGGGAGCTCAGGGGGCCGTTGTGGGAGATAATGACCGGTCTGACCCTCGCCTTGGCAGGAGTGGACATATTCATGATGCTCCACCCCGCGAGCGTCGCGGTGCTTAAGGAGGTAATAGCTACCCTCGGAGGGAAGAAGAAGGGGAGCGTCGATAAGGATTGGTTGGTGGTGGCATGAAGGCGAAGAGTCCGCTCGAAATATACAAGCTCCTCCCACAGAAGAACTGCGGGGAGTGCGGATTCGACACCTGCATGAGCTTCGCCGCGCATCTCTTGGACAGATCCGCAAAACCGACTCAATGCAAGCCTTTGGTCGAGCAGGCGAAGAAGGACGAGAAGGCTAAGAAAAAGCTTCAGCAGATAGAGGAGCTAATAGCCCCGGAGATAGCGGAGGTCGTGATAGGAAGGGGAGAGCACGCGGTGAAGATAGGGGGAGAGGACGTATTACACAGGCACGAGCTTACGTTCTACAACCCCACCGCCTTCTTCTACGATATCCCCGATACGCTCGACGATAAGGAGATAGACGAGCGATGTAGCAGGGTCGTGGAGTATAAGAAGTTCTACGTCGGAAAGTTTCTGACGATCGAGGGAATGGCGGTGAGGTGCGTTTCGGGGGATGCGAAGAGGTTTAGAGAGGTCGTTAAGAGGGTTGCTGGTTACGGAAGGCCGATGATCCTCGTTTCGCTTGATGCGAAGTGCATGAGATCAGCGCTGGAGGTTGTGGGGGAGGAGAGACCTCTCATCTACGCGGCGACCGAAGACAACTGGAAGGATTTCCTGAAGCTCGCCAAGGAATACGGGGTTCCGGTAGTCGTGAGGTCTAAGGATCTGAACGTTCTGAAGAGCTTGGCGGTAACGTTCAAGAAGCACGGCGTCAAGGATATCGTTCTCGACCCCGTCACGGAGCCCGTTGGGGACGGGTTGAGGGGGACGTTCGAGAGGGTCGTCCAGCTTAGGAGAACCGCGATGCACGAGGACAAGGACGTAGCGTATCCAATCATGGTCACCCCTATTTCGGCGTGGGTGATGGAGGGGGACGAGATTGAGAAGGCGTACTGGGAGAGCGTCATAGCGGGCATATTCATAGTGAAATACGCGGACGTGATGATATTCAAGAGCTTGGAGCCTTGGACGATAATGCCCCTCGTGGTCTTGAGACAGAACATCTACACGGATCCGAGGGTGCCGGTTCAAGTGGAACCGGGGCTCAGGAAGATCGGAAATCCGGATGAGAATTCGCCCGTCATGATTACGACGAACTTCGCCCTGACGTATTACACCGTAGAGAGCGACTTAACGAGTGCGAAGATAGACTGCTGGTTGCTCGTGCTCGATACCGGAGGGATATGCGTCGAGGCTGCGGTGGCGGGAGGGCAGTTCAACGCGAGCGGGGTTAAGAAGCTAATGGAGGAGACGAAGATAGAGGAGAAGGTAAAGCACCGCTACCTCATAATCCCCGGATTGGCTGCGAGGCTTAAGGGTGCGATAGAGGACGAGACGGGATGGAAGGTTTTGGTGGGGCCGATAGATTCGGGAAGGATTAAGGGTTGGCTCGAACAGAACTGGCCTCCCAAGAACGGGGACAAACCTTAATCTATCCCTCTCCTCCTGAAAAATTCCTCGTATTCCTTCAGCCTGCTCTTGACGACGTCGACTATCCTCTTTATTATCCTCGTGCTCGAACAGAACTCGCACTCCTCCTTTACCCTTATCCTAACTACCTTGGTGTTCAGCCCCCTCTTCCTCAACTCCTCCTCAAGCTTCTTCTCGTCGAAGTGCTGATCGTATCCCAACACTATTACGTCCGGCCTTAGCTCCATTATGGGTTTGAAAATGTCGTGCTCATCTCCCAATATAGCCCTATCGACAGGCTTCAGAGCCTCCACGACCCTCCTCCTCTGCTCCTCGGGAATTATCGGTTTTGGCTTGTGCCGGACGTTCTTTTCCCTTGCGACGATGACTACGAGTTCGTCCCCCAGCTTCTTCGCCTCCTCCAAGAACCTGATGTGTCCGGGGTGGATTATGTCGAAAGTTCCGGTCGCCACAACTCTGACCATCGCATCGAGGAGATTGCGGTTGAATAAAAGTATTATCCTATGTTCTCGTTCTGATAGCTTCCCGCGTAAGGCTCCGTTTCGCAACTAAGTTTGACGAAAACCA